>NZ_JBDPNU010000022.1:0-60692 GCF_050468105.1 Fictibacillus sp. NRS-1165 | reverse complement strand
GACTTATTGGACAGCCCCTTCTCTTTATGACAGGTTTTCTCTTATATAAGAAAGAACTTCATCAATATGATCCTTCACTTTCACTTTTCTGAACGCTTTTACAACTTTTCCTTCTTTATCAAGAATGAAAGTCGACCGCTCGATCCCCATGTATTCTTTTCCGAAGTTCTTCTTTAGTTTCCAAACACCGAAAAGCTCTGCTGCCTCATGCTCTTCGTCTGCCAGAAGCAAGAACGGCAGGCCGTATTTATCAATAAATTTTTCGTGTCTGGCCATCGGATCTGTACTTATTCCAATGATCACAGCATTCAAATCCTTAAATTCATCATGTTTGTCCCTAAAATCACAAGCTTGAGTCGTGCATCCCGGGGTCATATCTTTAGGGTAAAAATACAACACCACATTCTTCCCTTGAAAATCGGATAGCTTAACATGTTGTCCATTACTTGCCAGCAATGTAAAATCCGGTGCTTTTTCTTGTTCTGTAACTGCCATGGATATCCCTCCTGCTTAACGTTGATCTATATAAAGAGGGTAACCAATTCCAGGCGTTCCTACAACTTTTTTGATGCTGTTTCCCTGTCAATCACTGAATTCAGGACAAATGCAGCAGGAAGCAAGTATCCGATCAGTGCTTCTACAATTGACAGCCATCGGCCTGCCCCCATCGGAGTCAAGTCCCCATATCCTACAGAAAGCATCGTCATCGAACTGAAATACATAGCATCATCAATGACCTGAAAAAAATGGCGATGCCCAATTACTTCTCCGTGCTTCATGAGAACATGCATATCCATGAGAAGCAGCGAAGTATACATAAGCCCAAATCCAAGGATGATGGTTACGTAAACGATGACGAGCACGAAAAGGTGATTTAAGGACATGAGCTGATGCTTCATGACCGGATGAGAAAAAAGGGATTGAAGACTTTTAAATACAACAATCCCCGATAAAAAAAGCATCGCAAGATAAATCATCTTCCCCACCGCCTCTGATAGCAGTGTATGCGCCGTTTTCAACGAATAGGACAGGTTACTGGGACTGATAGTAAATAAAAAAAAGGCTAAAAACAATTTGTTTTTAAGCCTTTTTCTTATGATTAGTATCTTACAGCTTTTGCTGCATTCACACGGCCTTTAGAGAAATAAGTTCCCGTTCCGGAAATCTTGTCTGCCGTATTTTCGATCGCGGCACGGATTTGAGATGCACTTTTTCCTTGTGAAGAAAGCAATCCGGCTACACCTGCAACAAGAGGTGTCGCCATTGAGGTTCCAGAAAGGTAAGCATAGTTACCTCCTGGCACCGTAGATAGAATACTTACACCCGGAGCTGCCACGTCTACCCATGATCCATAGTTAGAAAAAGAAGCCAGCCTGTCGTTTTGGTCGGTTGCCGCTACAGCAATCGCAGCAGAATAATAACCAGGGTAGCTTGGTGCGGAAGTGCTTTCGTTACCTGCTGCAGCAACGACTACGGATCCCTTGCCCGCCGCATAATTTACAGCATTTTGAAGGGTTGTAGCAGAGCTTGGCCCTCCAAGGCTCAAAGAAATAACTTTAGCTCCTTGATCGGCAGCATAATGAATACCACTTGCAACATCATCTAACGAACCGCTTCCGTTTGCGTCAAGAACTCGAACGGCCAAGACAGAAACGTTAGGCGCCATCCCGGCAATACCGCGGCTGTTATTGGTCGCAGCTGCAGCAATTCCTGCGCAGTGAGTGCCATGTTCGTTCAAGTCCATCGGATCGGAATCATTATCTACATAGTCATACCCCTTAACAACTTTGCCAGCCAAATCTGGGTGATTATAATCAACACCTGTATCCACGATTGCTACTTTTACAGATGAAGATCCACGTGTGACATCCCAAGCTGACTGGGCACCCACTTTTTGAGGTGCATACTGATAGGAAGCAAAATACGTGTCATTAGGTGTATAAGTTGCTTTGTATGTATAGTTCGGCTCCGCATATTCAACGTTTTTATTTTTCTCGTACGCTTTAATTGCTCCTTTTACATCCCCGTCTTTTACTTTAACTACTTGGAATCCTTTGTCTTTTTGAACAAGCTTGGCCTCTGATTGTGCATGTATAGCCTTAGTCTTGGCGGCTGGGACGCCATCTTTGAATTTTACAATAATTTCATTTGGTGCTACTTCTGCTTTCACAGCTGTTTTTTGCGCTGCCTGTGCAGGTGTTGCTAAAGAAATTACAATGGGTAGTGTTACGGCAACTGCCATAATTTTTTTGATCAAAATCGATCACTCCTTTTTGTAAGATACCTTTAGCATAGGGCCAAATTAGCAGAAAATAAAGAAAATTTTACAATTTCATCCAAAAATGAATACTATATACCAATAATTTCACAATCTTAACTTTAATAAGTTTAAGTAACTATTTTGCTGCCTTGTAAATCATATAACTTTCTTACTACTTCAGCTGCCCAAAAAAAACAGACACCCATTTCGGGTGTCGCTTGCCATACTAATTTCCTGCGCCTCGATATTTGGTTACACCTATATTCCATAAAAAAACAGAGATGGCGAAAAAGATCACGCCGATCAATGGTGTGATAAAGGCGTAAATGTACCACTCTTCCCTGCCAAGAAAATACGCTGCTGGATATACGCCGACGAAAGCAAAAGGCAGGATCCACGTAAGAACATAACGAATGATCCGATTATAAATGTCTACCGGGTAACGGCCGTAGTTTCCGATGTTGTACATCATCGGCATAATATCCGTTCTGCTGTCCGACCAGAACCCGATGCTCGCCAGGGTTACAAAGATTCCTGCATATACGAGGGCACCGCCTGCGACCAGAATGAGAAAAATAAACGGATCATACCAATGCAAGCTTAATCCTAGATTGTTCCCCGCATAAAACATAATGGCCAGGCCAGTAACGACCCCAAACAATGATTCAAGCTCCATCCGTTCTAGGATAATCTGAAAAAGGCTATGGATCGGCCGTGTCAGGATTCTGTCCATCTCCCCTTTCACGATATAGCGGTCCGTGAAATCCCAAATGTTAAAGAAAGCACCGAAAATGGCAAATGGGACAAGAAAGAAGCCATAGATAAAGACCATCTCATCTTTGCTCCAGCCCTTAAGCAGACTGGTGTGGCCGAACACTACGAGGATAAAAATAAGGTTCACTGCCTGAAAGAGCAAGTCCGAAAATATTTCAACGGCCATATCTGCACGATAGGTCAGCCTTGTTTTTAAATATTGGCCTGCATATTGAAAAAAGATAGAAAAATAGGACATCCTTTACCCTCCTTGCACGATGAGCTGACGTTTAGCTGTTGCCCACAGCACCTGTATCGGTATAAAAAGAACGACGCACCACAGCGCCTGATTCAACAGCCCGTGGATGACTCCACTTCCCTGGAATCCTTCCGTAAAGATCATGCTCGGGATATAACTGATTCCCTGAAACGGCAGATAGCCCATAATACTTTGTGCCCAGCCGGGAAAGAAGCTGATCGGAAGGATAAGCCCGGAGAACAGATCGATTACGACACGCTTCGCCCGGATCAAGCCATCATTATTAAATAGGAAGAAGGTTGCAATTCCTGTCAGCAAATTGATCTGAGTATTTATAACGAAGCTTAAAATAATAGATACCAGGAAATACAGCCATGTAGCCGGATGGCTAGTAAACTGGATCGGAAAGATAAAATAGACGATGACCATGCCAGGTACTGAGAAAAAGAGAATCCGAAATATGCCTTCTCCCAAGCCCTGCATCATTTTCATACTAAGGTAGTTATAAGGCCGGATCATTTCGATGGCTACTTTTCCTTCCTTGATCTCAAGGGCAATCTCCCGGTCGATATTATTAAAGTAGAAGGCCCTTGCCATCCAGGCGACTGCGATGTATGTTGTCATCTGGACAATAGAGAGGTGCTGGATCGATGGTTTGTCCCCATAGATTGCACTCCACAAAAAGTAGTACGCTCCGATATTGATGCTATAGATCAGAATACCGCTGTAATAGTTTGTCCGGTAGGCCAGCATCATCAAGAAGCGGATGCGGATCATTTCTAAATATTTACCCATTCCGGACTGCTCCCTCTTCGTAAATATTGCGAATAATTTCTTCTGTCGTAATCTCTACAATCTTTAAATCTGCAATTCTCTTTGCAGCAACCACCTTGCCGATCACCGCAGAAATGATTTCTTCATCATTTTCCACACTCGCCGTCCAAGTACTGGCGTTGGTGACCTGCTCCCACACAACAAGGTGTTCCTTCGTTAATTCCTGAAGTTCATTCATAAATACATCTTCAGTGAAAAGGAATTGAATCTGCTTGCCCTCTCCCCAGTTTTCACGAAGCTGCTGAAGGGCGCCATCATAGATGATTTTACCTTCATCGAGCATGATAACCCGTTCACACAGCGCTTCGATGTCTGATAAATCATGGGTAGTTAGTAGAATGGTCGTACCGTATTTTGCATTAATTTCTTTTAAAAACTCACGGATCTTCAGCTTCACCAGAACATCCAGCCCAATGGTAGGTTCGTCGAGGAACAGCAGCGGCGGGTTGTGGATAAGGGCTGCTGCAAGTTCACACCTCATACGCTGCCCTAAAGACAGCTTCCTCACCGGCTTATCAAGCAGCGGCTCAATTGCCAGCGTTTTTATCACATCCGCCATATGCGTATTGTAAAATTCATCCGGTACATTATAAACCTTCTTCAGCAGACGGAAGGATTCCTGAACGGCAATATCCCACCATAACTGAGACCTCTGGCCGAACACCACCCCGATGCTTCGCACAAATTTCTCTCGGTCTTTATGCGGGTTCATTCCATTTACCCTGACTTCTCCTGAAGTAGGAGTCAGGATGCCTGTCAGCATTTTAATGGTCGTAGACTTACCGGCGCCGTTCTCCCCGATGTAGCCAACCATTTCGCCTTTGCGGATCTGCAGAGAAATATCGTCCACCGCTGTCTTAATCGTGTAGTTTCTTGTAAAAAGATCACGAAATGCACCTTTAAGCCCCGAACGGCTGGAGTGAGACGTGAATTCTTTGCGCAAATCTTTTACATCTATAATATAGTCCATTTTGTTTCTCCTCCGAAACTTTCTTCATGGTGCCAGGCACACCAGTTTTTCACCAGCATGAACTAGTTTATCCTAAGTCTCTCTGTACCTCAATCTATTTAGCCTGCCTAAGTGCATCGTCCTTCATCCACTCCAAAAACATGCTACAATATATGAGGAATTTCATAAGGAGGATTGCAATGAATCATCAACAGTCAGAGTTATTATATAAAGAAGCTCAAGAACATATTGTCGGCGGTGTGAACAGCCCTTCCCGCTCTTTTAAGGCAGTGGGCGGCGGGGCGCCAGTATTCATGGAGAGGGCACAGGGAGCCTACTTTTGGGATGTGGACGGCAACCGCTACATCGATTACTTGGCAGCTTACGGGCCCATCATAACCGGCCACGCACATCCGCATATTACAAAAGCGATTACGGAAGCAGCGGAAAACGGTGTGCTCTACGGTACACCCACGAGCCTTGAAGTAAAACTTGCTAAAATGCTGAAGGAAGCCATGCCTGCTATGGAAAAGGTAAGGTTTGTCAACTCCGGTACGGAAGCCGTCATGACGACGATCCGTGTAGCCCGCGCTTATACGGGGCGAGACAAAATCATTAAGTTTGCCGGCTGTTATCATGGCCATTCAGACCTTGTGCTCGTGGCTGCAGGTTCTGGCCCATCAACACTCGGTACACCAGATTCCGCAGGCGTACCAAAAAGTATCGCTCAAGAGGTTATTACAGTTCCGTTTAATGATATTGATTCTTATCGTGAGGCGTTAGACCGCTGGGGTGACCAGATTGCCGCGGTTCTCGTTGAACCCATCGTCGGGAACTTCGGTATCGTTGAACCGAAAGAGGGCTTTTTGGAAGCAGTAAATGACTTGACTCATAAGGCAGGCGCTCTTGTCATCTACGATGAAGTTATCACAGCTTTCCGTTTTATGTATGGCGGGGCACAAGATCTTCTTAACGTAAAACCGGATATGACTGCCCTTGGAAAAATCATTGGCGGCGGTCTTCCGATCGGTGCATACGGCGGCAGGAAAGATATTATGGAAAAAGTAGCGCCATTAGGACCTGCATATCAGGCGGGAACGATGGCTGGAAACCCGGCTTCCATCTCTGCGGGCATCGCGTGCCTTGAAGTTCTTCAAGAAGAAGGCGTATATGAAAGAATGGATGAACTCGGCAAAATGCTGGAAGATGGAATTCTCAAGCACGCCAAAGCCTATGGTGTTCCTATTACGATCAACCGCTTAAAAGGGGCGCTTACCGTCTACTTTACGGATGAGAGGATCGTGAACTACGAACAGGCGGAAAATACGGATGGCGAGCGGTTCGGAAAGTACTTTAAAGCCATGCTCGCCGAAGGAATCAACCTCGCACCGTCTAAATATGAAGCGATGTTCCTCACGACCGCGCATAGCGTAAATGACATTAATGAAACGCTTGAAGCGGTTGAACGTTCGTTTAAGAAAATCACTTCTATGTAAATTTATTAAACAGAGTGCATATGACACTCTGTTTTTTTACCTCTTCATGTAAGCGCTTACTTATTCGTCGGTCCTGCATATCCTCTTCCCCAACCTCACTCCTTATGCATCAAGTTGAATAAAAATAATTGACTGACTATTCTAACGATGATACTATTTAAATATATTGCTAATTTCTTTAAAACATCACATCGGTAAAGAGATAAAACCATTTCTCGCGATTTGGTTTTTTTATGTCTTATAAATAATTGGAGTAAGGGAGGCTTTCAGATGAGTAATTCATGGAGTCCTGCTTTGTTTAAAGATTATCGCAAGCAGGAGTTTGACAGCTGTGGAATCGTATCAGTAATCGAGAAAGAAAATGTGGCCACCAAGAAAAACGTGGATGACGCCATTCATGCACTAATTACCATGAACCATAGGGCGGGCTTCATCGAAAATGAAGGAGACGGGATCGGGATAAACATTGATATCCCCCGCCTTCTTTGGAAGGAAAAGCTGACAAGTAAAAGCCTTCCTTGTTCCGCTGTGGATTCTGAGCACTTTGTTGTCGGCCATTTCTTCATCGACAAAAAAGCCGACAGCACCGCGGAAATGGAAACGATTAAAGCTTGGTTTGATAAACACCATCTTGAGCTGTTATATGAAACAACAGATGTGACGAATTCTGCCGCTTTAGGCCCAATCGCCCGCGGTGAAGAGCCTGTCTTCTGGCAGGCGGCGCTTCTTCCGAAAAGGAATCATGAGGAGCTTGACCGGACATTGTACCACCTGCTGATTGATATCGAAACGTCGCCTTCAGTCCATGTAGCCTCTCTCAGCAATCATCATGCTGTCTATAAAGTGATGGGCTCAGGCGAAACGCTTCCAGCCTACTATGAAGACCTGACCCATCCTCTTATCGCATCAACCGTGACGTTAGGGCACAACCGCTATTCTACCAATACATTATCGACCTTTTTCAGAGTTCAGCCGTTCAGCGTTCTCGGACATAACGGCGAATTGAATACGATTGCCAAGCTCCGTGAAGAAGCGGAGATTATCGGAATACCGGTTACTGACGGAGGAAGTGATTCACAGGATCTAAACCGGGTGATCGAAACCTTAATTCTTCGTGAAGGATTTTCTTTGTTCGAAGCAATGGACGTACTGTTCCCTCCCATCATTCATGAAATTAAAGGTTATCCATCTCACTTGAAGGATTTGTATACCTATATACGAGAGGCTTGGGGGCACTATGCTCAAGGGCCAGCAGGAATCATCTCAAGATTCGGGAACGAAGCGGTATTCAGTGTGGATGCACTTGGACTCCGTCCAATCTGGCAGCTTGAAACCGAAACATCTCTCTACTTCTCCTCTGAGCAAGGAATTCTGTCCAACCATGATTTTACAGCAGAGCCGAAAAGCTTTGCTCCCGGTGAAAAGGTCGGATTGAAACGGGAATATGACGGCAGCCTTACTTATTACAATCACAACGATTACCAAGAGCAGGTCTATCTAAAGATGCAGGCAAGAATCTGCGTTGACGGGGCCAGACACCGATTGGAAACTCCTTCTCTTGAGACAGGGCAAGTGCGTGCTCCGCTGAAAAAGCACAACGGATGGTATGCCGCCTATGGCTGGGACCGTGAACAGATTCATCAGCTTGAACAGATGGCGGAAAAAGGAGTCGAACCGATTCAATCGCTTGGTCACGATTCACCACTGGCGGCTCTTCACCCTGAACGCCAGAATATTGCTGATTTTATTAAAGAAAGTGTGGCCGTTGTTACCAACCCTGCCATTGACAGAGATAGAGAGACCGAGCATTTTTCAACCCGGACAGTTCTGGGGAAGCGCCCTTCCCTCTTTAAAAAAGAAAAGGAACTAAAAACCATTGAACTGCTGACCCCGCTGCTCGTTGAAGGGATCGATGGGAAAAACCTGTCAGAGCAATTCAACCATCCTTCTTATGAGCAAGTGGCAGCTTACTTTGAAGCGAGAAGCGAAAAATATGTTCTTCACACGGTCATGCTCGCTAGTGAGACCGTAGAAGAAGCCTTAACCCGGCTTTCTGCTGAAGCAGCAGAAGCCACAGAAAATGGAGCTGCAGTCATCATTCTGGACGACAACCAGGCGCACAGAAAGCATCTTTGGCTGGATCCTCACCTCGTTTTGTCGGCGGTGGATCAAAGCCTTAGAAAGAAGTATCTAAGACGCAGTGTTTCATTGGTCCTCAGATCTGCTGCCATCCGTTCGCTGCATGATATCATTCTTGCTGTTGGCCTTGGTGCTGATGCTGTCAGTCCATATCTCCTGTTTGAGACTGTTGCCGAGCCTGGAAACCTGATCCCTGCAGCCAAGTTGTTTGAAGCCTTAAACAAAGGGCTTGAGAAAGTAATCTCCACCATCGGGATCCATGAACTAAGAGGCTATGACCGTCTCTTTTCAAGCATCGGGCTGAGCAGCGAAATTGCGGAAACATTGAATATCGTAAACTTCTTCGGCTCAGAATCGCTAGGATATAATTTTTCCAAATTAAAAGAAGACAGTATCGCAAGAAATGAAGTGTTCAGACAAAATGATGCAAGGGCAAGCAAAAGCTTCCGGCTCTTTCCAAGAATATGGAAATCGATCGGCGATATCGCCAGCGGGAAGTCCGATTACAGAACCTATGCAGAGAAACTGGAAGACCAAGAGAAGAGTAATCCGATCGCCATCCGTCATCTGACTGACCTGGCTTCTTCTGAAACGCCGGTTAATCCTGCTCATGTTGATATCGGTGTAAAAGATCATAGTCTTCCTTTCGTCATCAGCTCCATGTCTTTCGGTTCACAGAACGAGACTGCATTCCGTGCCTATGCTGAAGCGGCTGACGTACTGAATATGATCAGCCTAAACGGCGAGGGCGGGGAAATTAAAGACATGATCGGTAAATATCCCAAGACGCGAGGACAGCAAATTGCATCCGGACGCTTTGGTGTAAACATTGAACTGCTGAATTCTTCCAACTTATTGGAAATTAAAATCGGCCAGGGGGCTAAGCCTGGTGAGGGTGGCCATCTCCCTGGTTCGAAGGTTACCGATAAAATTGCAGAGGCCCGTAATGCTACCGTTGGATCAGACCTGATCTCGCCTTCCAACAACCATGATATTTACTCAATTGAAGATCTCGCACAAATGATCACAGAACTGAAGACGGCCAACGACCAGGCAAAAGTATCGGTTAAAGTACCTGTTGTTCCTAACATCGGCACCATCTCCGTCGGTATCGCGAAAGCGGGGGCAAATATCATTACGCTGAGCGGCTTTGATGGCGGTACAGGAGCAGCCAGGGTGCACGCTCTTCAACATGTTGGATTGCCTGCCGAGATCGGAGTGAAAGCCGCCCATACAGCTTTGCTTGAAGCTGGATTAAGGCATAAAGTGGAGATTTGGGCTGACGGAGGAATCCGCAGTGCGCTCGATGGCGTGAAGATGATGCTTTTAGGAGCAAACCGTATTGGGTTCGGCACACTTTCCATGGTGGCGATCGGCTGTACGACATGCCGCGGCTGCCACCTGGACACCTGCCATGTAGGGATTGCCACTCAGATTGATACCGAGCAAAAAGCAAAAGACCATGGACTCCGCAGGTTTGTTCCAAGGCAATTTGATCCTGCTGTCCAAGGCCTTGTCAGAATGTTTTCCGCATTTGGTGATGAACTGCGGCAGCTAACGGCCTCTCTTGGATTTACATCTGCACAGGAACTTGTCGGACGTTCCGACCTGCTCGTGCAGAACCGCGGCTTTGATCAGCTGGATCTCTCTGCCTTGCTGGAGAAATCGAGTGTAGAAGAGGTCATCCCAATGCCGCAAGTGCAGGAATCGCTCCTGGCTGCGGTCACAATGGCAGCCGGTGCAGAATATTTGGATGAGGATGTCGCCCAGCTCTCTCATTCAAGAGACTTTCAGTTTGTCACGGCTGAACAGCGTGTCTTGGGAAGCCGCGTTTCCGGACATAAGACTCGTTCACGCCGAACCGGGAAACAGCCGGATATCCACCTCCATTTTAAAAATGGCTCGATCCCTGGAAACGGTCTAGGGGCATACACTTCAAAAGGGATTAAAATCAAAGTAGATGGCGGAGCACAGGATGGCCTGGCAAAAACCGCATTCGGCGGATCCATCACCATCCTAAAATCAAAAGCGAAAAACGGCCAGTATTACAATGGTTCTGTTGGAAAGGGATTCGCTTATGGGGCTCAAAAAGGACTCTTTATGATTCAGGGGAATGCTGATGCAAGAGCCGGCATCCGTTTATCAGGAGCAGACCTCGTCATCGGCGGCAAGCTTGCTGCTCCGGTCATTTCCAACAGGGGGAATATCGGTACAAATGCTAATATAAAAGGATTTGCCTTTGAATATATGACCAATGGGAGAGGGATCGTACTTGGTGATCCCGGCCCATGGATCTGTGCCGGGATGACTGGGGGCGTCGTCTATCTCCGCCTGCAGCCGGAGATGGGACTCACGATAGAAGTATTGAAGACAAGAATTGCAAAAGGAGCCAAAGTTTCATTGGAACCGATAGGCTTTAAAGGCGCTGAAGACATCAACGAACTGCTGTCCAAATATACAGCGGCACTTGTAAAATCCGAGCAGTTTGAAGAAGCCGCTGAAATTAAATATCTGATGGAGCATCCGCTTGAACACTTCGTTCAAGTCATTCCTGTAAAAGAACAGGCGGATCCTGATGTTTCTACAGAATAAAAAGCCTTACGTTTAGAAAAGATCTCTGTTATAGAGATCTTTTTTTTCGTTCATATTTTTGTTATAAATGAATACTTGATTATTAGAGGGAATCATTGTATAGTTGTCAAGATTATTATCTTACTTATAGAAGGGAAAACCTATTTAAGATGAAATTTGGAGCCCGAATGATAAAAACGGGATTAGCCATCACCATGGCGATTTATCTAGCCATGTTCTTTCACCTGAGCACGCCTGTCTTCGCTGCGATCGCAGCCACATTTGCGATACAGCCATCCATATACAGATCTTATCAAACCATTATTGAACAGGCCCAGGGGAATATAATCGGTGCTTTTTTTGCCATCGTCTCTGTACTTTTGCTGGGGAACAACCCGTTTGTCATCGGTTTTGTCGTCATTATCGTCATTGCAGTCAATTTAAAGATGAAAAATGAAAAGACCATCCCCCTTGCGATTGTGACGGTTATCGTCATTATGGAAAGCCAGACACCGAATTTTGTATCGTTTGCGATGGGGCGTTTTTTACTCATCATGCTCGGCGTCGTATCTGCTTTTCTCGTAAACCTGATCTTTATGCCGCCAAAACATGAAACCAAGCTTTACTTCAGCATCGCTAATCTGACAGACGATATCATCAAATGGATTCGTATGATCATCCGTCATGCCTCAGATTATTCCGCCATAAAAGATGATATCGGAACGATGAAGGAAGACAGCATTAAAATGGATCAGCTTTATCTATTATACAGAGAAGACCGCACTTATTTTAAAAACAATCAGTTTACGAAAGGCCGGAAACTTGTACTCTACCGCCAGATGATTTTTACGACGAAAAAATCTCTTGAACTTCTTAGAAGTCTTCATCGCCATGAGAATGAAATGCTCTGCATGCCCGAAGACCTTCAGCAGCTGATCACTGAACAGCTTGACTGCCTGACCAACTATCATGAACAGATCCTGCTGAAATATACAGGAAAAATTCGTTCCCAGCATTCTGTAGGCATGCTTGACGAGCTCTGTGAGAATAAGAGTTCATTAATGAAATCGTTCATGAGCTATTATACGACTCCTGACGATGACCAATGGATGCAGCTGTTTCCTGTTTTCGCCTTGATCATTGATTACAGTGACCAGCTGGAACACTTGAATCGCCTTGTTGAAAGTTTTAAGAACCATCATATGGACGACAACGAGCTAACGATAAAAGAAGAAAAAACAGATTAGTTTTCAATAAAAAGGCCTGACATTTTCATGTCAGGCTTTTTCCTATTAGTTTTTCATTCTAGGATCAAGAGCGTCACGAAGGCCATCACCCATCAGGTTAAAACCTAGTACAGTAAGCATTATTGCTATCCCCGGGAAGATGACGGTCCACGGTGCCTGTATAATAAAGTCCCTGGAGTCCGCAAGCATTTTCCCCCATTCAGGTGTAGGAGGCTGTGCTCCAAGACCTAAGAATCCGAGGGCCGCTGCCTCAATGATTGCGGTTGCGACCGCCAAAGTGCCTTGAACGATGATAGGCGCCATGCTGTTTGGGAGCACATGGTGGATCAATATCCTGGAATCCTTCATACCGATGGCTTTAGCCGCTGTAATGTACTCCTCTTCCTTCACACTCAGAACCCTGGAACGTACAAGACGTCCAAATATCGGTACATTGATGATGGCAATCGCTATAAGCGCATTTCTTAAGGATGGCCCCAATACAGAAACGACCGCAATAGCGAGAAGTATGCTGGGAAATGCCAGCAGGATATCAAAGATTCTTGAGATGATCCCATCGATCACCTTGCCATAGTAACCTGCGATGATTCCAAGTGCAGAGCCAACAATAACGGAACCAGCTACAGAAACGAAACCGACCCACAATGAGATCCGTGCTCCGTATAGTACCCTGGTAAAAATATCGCGTCCGAATTCATCCGTTCCAAACCAATGCTCACCAGACGGCGCCAGATGCTTGTCCGCCAGGCGCTGGTCCGAAAAACTGTATGGCGCCAAAACCGGAGCCAGAATGGCGATTAGGATGAAGAAAATAACAATTCCGAGTCCAACCATCGCTAATTTATTCTTCTTGAAAGAACGCCACGCATCTTTCCAGGGAGAGATGACTTTGTCGTCACCTTGCTCCACTGCGGGCGGGTTTGATAACGGTGGTGTAGTTCTTGCTAATTCAGCCATAATAAACTCCCCCTATCAGTATTTGATGCGCGGATCGATGGCCGCATACAGAATATCCACAAAAAGATTAATAAGTACAAAAAGTGTAGCCACTACTAAAATTCCAGATTGGATGACTGGATAGTCCCGGGACTGAATGGCTTCATAGATATAGGTGCCGACTCCAGGCCATCCAAAGATGGTCTCTGTCAGAATAGCACCGCCTAGAAGCAGTCCCGTCTGAAGACCGATAACTGTGATAACAGGGATCATGGCATTTTTCAAAGAATGCTTGTACACGACCCAGAACATCTTTAACCCTTTCGCCTTGGCAGTACGGATGTAATCCGAACGCATCACTTCAAGCATGCTTGACCTTGTCATCCTCGCGATGATTGCCATTGGAATAGTGCCGAGGGCAATTCCTGGAAGGATTAAATGCTTAACGACTTCTATGAACTGGTCAAACCTTCCCTCCAATAGCGTATCCAGCAAGTAGAGATGAGTGATGGCCTCAACCGGCATCCTGATATTGTCCCTGCCTGTTGTCGGCAGCAAGTCCCATTTGATGGAGACAAAATACTGTTCCATTAAACCCAGCCAGAAAATAGGCATTGATACCCCGATTAATGCAATGAGCATCACTGCATAATCGAACCATGAATTTTGGAACCATGCGGAGATGATGCCGGCGTTGACGCCGACTACCACCGCAATCAAAATCGCAACCAGTGAAAGTTCGATTGTTGCCGCCAAATACGGCCATAGTTCATCACTGATCGGTGTTCTAGTTTTCAGTGACGTTCCAAGATCTCCTTGAAAAAGGCCTGTCAAATAATGCACAAATTGGGAGTACCATGGCTGATCCAGCCCCAACTGCTTCGTTAACGTTTCAATAGCCTCTTTGGTTGCCTGCTGGCCAAGAATCAATTGAGCAGGATTCCCCGGAATCGCCCGGATCATCATGAAAACGATAAACGTCATTCCGAGGAGCACAGGGATGAGCAAACCAATCCTTCTAATGGTATAAGAAAACATGTCCACACCTCATTTACGCGTAGTTGTCGTTACAGCACCCTGATGTTTTTTTATCCAAAACAAAAGGGGAGCATGCAAGATACTCCCCACTTTCTTCATCACTTCATGGAAACATCAACAAATGACTGAGAGCCTTTTGGATGCGGGTAGAAATCTTTAATGGAATTTACACCTGCAAGCTGCGGCTTAGCATGTACAAGAGGAACCCATGGTGCATCTTCATGGATAATCTCCTGTGCTTTTTTGTAAAGCTCTTCACGTTTTCCTTCATCGGCTGTGGATTGTGCTTCAATCAATAGCTTATGGACCGGTTCACTCTTATAGCGTGCATAGTTGTTAGAATCAATCGTGTCTTTATCAAGAAGAGCATATAGGAAGTTATCCGCGTCTCCATTATCTCCTGTCCAACCGATCAAGAAGGCAGGTGATTCACCTTTGCGGAGTTTTTCCAGATACGTACCCCACTCAAATGTAACGATGTTCGCTTTGATTCCAACCTTAGCAAGGTTTGCCTGGATGGCTTCAGCAATTTTTTGTCCATTTGGCATGTATGGACGTGATACCGGCATCGCCCAAAGATCCATTTTGAAACCATTTGGATATCCAGCTTTTTTCAGTAATTCTTTAGCTTTTGCTTCGTCATACCCATAATCCTGGATGTCCTTGTTTTGTCCTGCGATGGAAGAAGGAAGCGGCGTTGCAGCCGGTTCAGCTGTTCCGTTATAGAAGTTTTTGACCAGTTCGTCTTTGTTTACAAGATGGCTGATCGCCTGCCGTACTTCTTTTTTATTAAACGGCGCTTTTTCAACGTTAAAGCCGAAATAAGCAACGTTCATAGAAGGACGCTCAAAGATTTGAAGATTTTTATCGGATTTAATCTTATCCAGATCACTTGGGTTTACTCCGTCAATCAAGTCCACTTCACCTTTTGTGAGTGCATTTAAGCGTGATGAGTTATCTTTGATGACTTTAAAGGTTACGCCATCTAATTTAGGAAGGCCCTTTTGCCAATATTTTTCGTTTTTCACAACTGAGATGGTATCTCCGCGTTTCCACTCTTTAAACTTGAACGGCCCTGTTCCTACAGGATGCTCACCGTATTTGTCGCCGTACTGGTCAATCGCAGCAGGGCTGGAGATCGCAAATGGGCTCATTGCAAGGTTTTTCAGGAATGGGGCCTGCGGGCGCTTCAAAGTAAATTCAACTGTGTTTTCATCAACGGCTTTCACTTCTTTAATGACGTGCCCAGGATCATTTTTATAACCGCCGAACATGGATGCATAATAAGGGAACTTCGCAGCATCACCGTTCATCCATCGGTCAAAGTTCTTAACAACCGCATCTGCGTTGAAGTCAGTGCCGTCATGGAACTTAACGCCTTTTTCCAAAGTGAACGTGTACGTCTTGCCGTCGTCTGAAATCTTCCAGCTCTTCGCAAGTTCAGGAACGACATCTGTGTTCTCTTTTTTGTAGCCCGTTAGTGTTTCCATCACTTGCTCAGTAACGATGAACGATTCACCGTCTGTTTCATGCGCAGGGTCCAATCCGACGGCATCACCTCCGCGTCCGTAGATCATGACGCCGCCTCCGTCTCCGCCGGAGCTTCCTTTCCCGCCTGTGCTTTCGCTTGAGGATTTACAGCCCGCCAGCCCTAATGAAAGGACCAGGATTAACGCTAGAGCCGTGAGTATACTTCTCTTCATGTTCTTTCCCCCGTTTTCATATGAATTTTTGCCTCTATTTATGTGTACGAGCTGCCATCAATAAAGATGACAGGCAACGTAATGGCCCTTCTCAGCTTCCTTAAAATCCGGACGCTCTGCGGCACATACATCCATTGCTTGAGGACAGCGAGTGTGGAACGCGCAGCCTTTTGGCGGGTTGGACGGGCTTGGGACATCACCTTTCAAGATGATGCGCTCCTTTGTAACTTCCACATCCGGAACCGGTACGGCAGAAAGCAACGCTTGTGTGTAGGGATGCAGCGGATTGTCATAAAGCTGTTCGCTGTCTGAAAGTTCTACAATCCTCCCAAGATACATGACACCGACCCTGTCGCTGATGTGCCTGACGACCCCAAGATCATGGGCGATAAAAAGATAGGTAAGTCCGAATTCTTCCTGCAGATCCTGCAGAAGGTTCAGCACCTGGGATTGAATCGATACATCCAAAGCTGATACCGGTTCATCTGCAATGATTAGCTTGGGATTAACCGCCAACGCCCGGGCGATTCCAATCCTCTGCCTTTGTCCTCCGCTGAACTGATGCGGATAGCGCTTCGCATGATAACTGCTGAGCCCAACAACTTCAAGAAGCTCCTTAACCCGTTTCTTTCGCTCCTTCGAATCCTTTACACCATGGACAATGAGCGGCTCTTCTAATATTTTTTCAACGGTATGCCTCGGATTGAGCGATGCAAAAGGATCCTGAAATACCATTTGCATTTCTCTTCGCATTTTGCGCATTTCGTTGGGAGAAAGTTTGGTCACATCCTGCCCTTCGAAATAGACTTTGCCGTCACTTGGTTCGAGGAGCCTGAGGAGCATCCGGCCGGTGGTGGATTTTCCGCAACCGCTTTCCCCGACAAGTCCGAGTGTCTCGCCTTTTTGAATGGTAAATGACACACCGTCAACCGCTTTTACTTCCCCGACGGTTTTGCCGAATACACCGCCTCTAATCGGAAAATGCTTTTTTAAGTTCTCAACTTTAACTAATGGTTCTGCCAACGATGTTTACCCCCTTCTGATCCTCATACAGCCAGCATCTTACCTTTTGGCCGCCTTCCAAGGTATCCAGCGATGGTGTCTCGCTCAGACAGCGCTCATAGGCGTGTGCACATCTCGGGGCAAACTGGCATCCCTCTTTCACAGATCCGGGTTTCGGCACGTTTCCTGGTATGGAATAAAGACGGTCTTTTTTCTCCCTCATATCGGGGACGGATTGAATCAAGCCGACCGTGTAGGGGTGTTTCGGATTTGTGAAAATCGTTTTTACATCCGCTTCTTCAACGACTTTACCCGCGTACATGACGACGACGCGCTGACACATTTCTGCCACTACGCCCAAGTCATGGGTTATCATCATGATGGCGGTATCCGTCTCGTTATTCAGCTTTTTCATGAGCTCGAGAATCTGAGCTTGAATGGTCACATCAAGTGCGGTGGTCGGTTCATCGGCGATCAGAAGTTTTGGGGAACAGATCATCGCCATCGCAATCATGACACGCTGGCGCATCCCCCCTGACAACTGATGCGGAAAGTCCTTCATCAGTTCTTCTGCCCGTGGAAGCCCAACCATCTTCAGCATATCAATGGCATGTGCCCAGGCCTTCTTTTTTGGCCATTTCTTATGTATTTGCAAAGCTTCGATCAACTGGCTGCCGATAGTAAATACCGGGTTCAGGCTGGTCATCGGCTCCTGAAAAATCATGGCTATTTCATTTCCGCGGATTTCACGCATCCTTTTTTCAGATACTGAAGTAAGATTTTCGCCTTTAAATAATATATCTCCTTCAACTTTTCCCGCAGGTGAAGGAACGAGTCCCATGACAGATAATGATGTAACACTTTTGCCGCAACCGGATTCTCCTACAATTCCAAGCACTTCCCCGGAATTGACTTGAAAATCGATGTGATTGACAACTGTTACTTCTCCATCATCCGTCTGAAAAGAAGTCCTTAATCCTTTTACTTCCAAGACTGGACTGCTCACTATCCCACCCCTTTCTTCATGATGACATTTACTTGCAGCGTGAACAATTTGTAGGACACTCTATTGAAATTATGACACTAGTCTGATTATTTGACAATATTAAAATTTCTAAAAACTTTAAATAATAATGTCGATTCCTAGGTTTTGCAGGTCTTTTTTAACACAAAAAAGAACGGAGACGCATCAATGCTCCCGTTCTTTTTTCATATTCTTTGATTGGCTTTGCAACTTTCTGCCTATCCACATTCAATCTCCAAGCTGCTGAACTGTAAACAGGTTATAGTATACTGCCCTTTTTTCCATTAGCTCCAAGTGGGTACCGCTTTCTGCAATCTCACCATTATCGACAACTACGATACAGTCAGCATGAGTGATGGTCGCCAGCCGGTGTGCAACAATAAATGTCGTACGGTCTTTCGCGAGTTTTTCAAGAGATTCCTGAATCAGGTGCTCACTTTCCAGATCAAGAGCAGAGGTAGCCTCATCAAGGATCAAAATCGGCGGATTCTTCAAAAAGACTCGCGCAATCGCCACCCGCTGTTTTTGTCCTCCTGAAAGTTTAACTCCCCGCTCACCGATTTTCGTATCGTATCCTTCAGGCAGATTCATAATAAACTCATGCGCATTTGCGGCTCTGGCCGCTGCCATCACTTCTTCGTCCGTTGCTTCAGGGTTTCCCATCAAGATATTGGCTTTGACAGATTCACTAAATAAAATGTTATCCTGTAATACCATTCCGATTTTATCCCTGAGTGACCGCACCTTGTAGCTGCGTATATCCTCGCCGTCAAGCAGGATACTGCCCTTCGACACATCATAAAACCTCGGAATAAGACTGACCAGGGATGATTTCCCGCCTCCGCTCATCCCGACAAGCGCGATGGTCTGCCCTTGTTCAACATGAAGGTTGATTCCTTTCAATACGTGGGGTTCATCCTCATTGTACCGGAAGTACACTTCGTTAAAAGAGAGCTCTCCCTTAACATACTTAAGTTCCCTTGCCTCAGGCTGATCTTTAATATCATATTCCTCATCCATAAATTCGAATACCCTGTCCATGGACGCGAGCGATTGTGTAAGTGTTGTCGATGAATTGACAAGCCTTCTGAGCGGATTATAAAGCCTGTCCATATAGCCGGCAAACGCTACAACTTCCCCAACCGATATATGTCCTCCGATCGCCCTGTAGGCAGCAAAACCGATAACAAGAAGAGGCGCGATGTCTGTAATCGTATTGACCACAGCAAACGTTTTAGCGTTCCAATTGGTCTGATCCATCGCTTTGTTGAGAAAATGAGAGTTCCTTTTATCAAACTGAACTTGTTCATAATCCTCCAGAGCAAAGCTTCTGATAACGGACATCCCCTGAACCCGTTCGTGAAGATGACCCTGCACTTCAGCGAGCGCCTGGGAACGCTGTTTCGTCAGCCCTCTAAGCCTTGTATAAAAGAATTTGACGGAGAGTCCATAAAACGGAAGCATCGCCAAAGCAACGATCGTCAGCCACCCATCCATCGTTGCCATGATCACAATCGCTATCACGATCGTAAACATATCAAGCCATACGTTCATCAGACCGGTAATAACAAAATCCTTGGTCTGCTCAACATCATTGATGACTCTTGAAATGATTTCCCCCGACTTATTATTGGAGTAAAATCGTAAGGAGAGCCGCTGAATATGCCCGTAGAGCCTGTCCCTGATATCGTAAAGGATTTTGCTTCCGACCCACTGGGCATAAAATTGCCGGTAGTATTCGATCGGCGGCCGGAGCACTCCAAAAATAACGAAGGAGCCTCCCATCAGCCAAAGAAGCTTTCCAAGTTTTTCCCCGCTCGTCAAACCATGGCCATTTATAATGTTATCGACAACATATTTTAAAATCAGCGGGATGAGCAATGGTATGCCAAACTTTAAGATCCCTATGACAATCGTCCATCCAATTTGTTTTTTATACGGCTTTACAAAGCCCAGATACCTTCTGATACTATCCAAAATTACACCCTCTTATATGAAATGCTGAAGGAGCTGTTTATCTCCGAAAGCGGTGGAAACCCTGAAGAACAACACGCTTTTTGTGTTGTATTGAAGGAGGGAAGCGCTCGAGGAGGGACGAAAATCGACCCTTTTTTCGTCCTAGATAGCTCCTGAAGCTGGATCAAGCAATCTTGAAGGAACCTTTAAACGCTTAAAACGCCTCTTATAGGGACGATTTAAGACTTTCCCGTGCAGGCGTTTTATCGGCTCACTTTATATTATTTGCAGAAAAACCTGTTGAACTCCATTATTCAACAGGTTCCTTCTTATCTAAACTCCAAATACCGCTCGTACCATTGCTCGATAAAGCCTGGTTCGAATGGGCCTTTTCTTTGATTAATCATAGATATTAACTCATTCAAATTCTTTTTTATAATGTAATCGAGTTCATGGGGATAATTCATTATCTGCCTATGCAGGCTGTATTCATCTTCATCTAATAAAATATATGACATGTCTGGAAAAACCTTTATATCCAGATCATAATCGATATATTTAAGGGCTTCATTATCCCAGATATAGGGTGTGCCTAGATTGCAGTAATAATAAAATCCATCCTGACGAATCATGCCGATTACATTAAACCATTGCTTAGAGTTGAAATAGCAGATCGCAGGCTCTCTCGTTCGCCATTGCCTGCCATCTGATTCCGTTACAAGGATACGATCATTTCCTGCTATAACTACAGACGAACTCCCCTTGAGGATAACCGTATCTTCCCAGGTGCGATGGAGTGATCCGTTATGTTTATAGCTTTGTATATCGATAATACTTCCGGGTGTGGGAAAACTCATATGCCTCTCCTTTCCTTCGCATTTCCGGAAGCCAATGGGTTACCAGGTATGTGCGAAACTCCTTTCCAATTAAAATAAGATCATTTAGGTAATTCACCAGCTTCGTTGTACAAAAAAACGTTCATTGTATCGTCTCATCACTATTCTAGCCCTGCCCGGCCTTCATCATCCCCAAGAAACAGTTACTTTACGTTATTTTCTCTCCTATATTATATCGTTTTAAGAATAGTTTGGAAATGATAGTTACCCTGTTTATTGAAAAAAAGCTCGCCCATTTTTTCAATTTCCATAGTCCTTCTTCTTTTTCCCTTAGTATGTATCCTGGAAACCTTGTTGAATTTGCGCAAACCAAAAATGCCCCCTGCGTAGAGCAGGGAGCATTTCGGATAGAGGGTTACTGTTGGTTTTGGCTACCTTGGCCTTTTCTTTGCTGAGATTGAGCGTTTTGTTGACGAACTTGCTGAACGTTCGTTTCGCTTGCAAACTCAGTCCCGAATTGGCCAGATTGACCAGATTGTCCAGCTTGTCCAGCTTGAGAAGCTTGAGACTGTTGGTTTTGGCGTCTAACTTGTTGTGCGTTAGTTTTTGACTGGTTGTCCATGTGTATCACCTCCACAAAAATTAATTTAACCCGCTGCATATGGTTTTATGTGAACAAAAAATAATTTTTTTTTGCATATTTTCAATGGTTGCCGGCTCATAAGACAGGGTATAGGATTGCAAATGGTTTCAGAAACTAAAAACGATTCTTTTTCGGTGCCTGGCACCTATACACGCAATGGGAGGTCGATCTGATGTACGTAGGAAGAGATATGACTAAGTTGGATATGATTGCAAAAAACGAATGGAAAGACAGTGAGTTGGCATATTTTCACCAGTCTTTCCAGCAAATTGCGCCTTACCTTAATGAAGAAGGTACAACCATACATCGTGAAATTATTCAGGAAATTGAAGCCAGAGGCGGGCTATCCAGGGATGAAGCCAGCTGGGCAAAAGGAACGACCCCGAAAGCGGATTAAAAAAGCTGAGCCTTTAATTGAGGCTCAGCTTTTGTATTTTTCCATTAAAAATTACTATAGGATTGTCCGCCATCAACGTTTAGTGTGGCTCCCACGACCCACGATGCCCGTTCTGAGGAGAGAAACACCACCGTGTTTGCGATTTCTTCGACCGTTCCGAACCGCTGTGCAGGGATGTTTTGCTGGACATACTGGTTGATCTGATCCGGGTTTTCCTGCAACCGCTTCTGCCAATTTCCTGTAGGATGAAGAACTGACCCAGGGGCAACTCCGCTTACCCGGACGCCATGCCGGATCATCTCATCGGCAAACGACTTCGTAAAGGAAATGAGCGCAGCTTTGCTGGCATTGTAGGTTGGCTTACCCCCAGACTCCCTTCCAAAGATAGAAGAAATATTAATGATGGTTCCCTTCTCATTTTTCATCATATGTTCAGCTGCAAGCTTGCTCATTCCGACAGCTGATAGGTAATTCAAGTGAACGGCCACCTCAAACTCCTCCATACTCGTTTCCAATACTGCCGATCCATTGCTGCCGCCAGCATTATTTACCAATATGTCAATGCCGCCATATTCCTCCGTGAATTCTCGGAGGATCCGCTCCCTGTCCTCCCGGGAAGTAACATCTCCTTGAAGAATGAGAAGTTCGCTGCCCAACTCACCTCTCGTATGTTCAAGGGCTTCCTGGCTGCGTCCGCAGATGCCTACAGAAGCACCTTCTTCCATAAACAGCTTGGCGATGCCCTTGCCCAAACCTTTAGAACCTCCAGTTATCAGTACTCGTTTATTTTCCATATATAAATTCATGCTGTCACCTCTTTTGCCAATTTTTTGATTTTCTGGTGAGATACAGGGAAAGGATAGGTTTCCATTTCTTCAAGCGTCACCCACTTTAAATCACATGCCTCTATTGTTTTATTGCTGCAGTGTCCTTCAAAAAGCTGTATGTCCCATTTTAAATGAGAAAATACATGTTCAATGTTACTTACATGATCGCCGACAGCAGCTGAAATACCCCATTCGGCTTGAAGAAAAACCTTCAGGTCTTCTTTTTCACTTACTCCCCTTTTTTTGACCGGGATGTTCGGAAATTCCCATAGGTTAGCAAGGAGCCCTTCTTTTGGTCTTTTATGAATTAAAAACTTTCCTTCATGATTGCGTAAAATAACAGCAGCCATATCAACGTGTTTCACCTTTGTCTTTTTTTCTTTTACTGGAAGTTCTTTCTGTCTGCCTTGATCAAAAGCCCTGCAGTGATCCTGGACAGGGCAGATCAGGCATGCTGGTGATTTTGGTGTGCAGATAAGAGCCCCCAGCTCCATCATCGCTTGATTAAACGAAGAAGGATCTTCTTTTGATATCAAAGTCCGTACGGCATCTTCAAACAATGTTCTAGTTTTGGCTTTTCCAATATCTTCATAGATGAGCAGTACCCTGGAGAGGACGCGCATGACATTTCCATCAACCGCTGGCTCAGGCACTCCATAAGCAATACTTAATATGGCTCCCGCCGTATAAGGGCCTACCCCTTTTAGCTTTGATATTTCCTCGGCTGTATCGGGCACGATTCCGCCGTATTGCTCAGCCACTTCTTTTACTGCGGTTTGCAAATTACGAACGCGGGAATAATAACCTAAACCCTCCCATGCCTTTAATACCTTTTCTTCCTCTGCTTCAGCCAGATCTTTAAGGGTGGGAAATAACGACAGGAACCGGTTAAAATATGGAATGACCGTATCTACGCGGGTTTGCTGCAGCATGATTTCAGAAACCCATACTCTATAGGGATCTTGATTCAACCTCCACGGGAGATCACGCTGATTCTCTATGTACCAGTTAATCAGATCCTGCTGAAAGCCTTGAATGGGAAAGTCTTGAATATAATCTTCAGAATGATTCAACGTGCTACTCACCTTTCTTTTCAAATGCCCAGCAATGGAGTTTGGCCATTCCGCCCGAAATGAACTTCTCAAGCGGGCCATAAACCGGATGGCTTTCTGAGAGCCTGAGCTGCTTTAATGAATGATAGGAATCACGACTGCCAACATCAAAGCTTTCAACATAGAGAGCGTCTTGATCCAATGCTTTTAGCCAGGAGATATTGCCGGCTCCGTCTTTCTTTAATTCAACTAGCACATTTTGCATTTGATGTTCATATTGTTCAATTATGCCCGGTTTTACTTTATACTCAATGAAAACCGTTAATTTTTGATTCATGATTGATCCTCCAAATTAGAAAATTTTGGTCATCATTTTAATAAAAGTTAGGAGGTGTGTGTATTGGATACTGGAACCCATGTCGTAATGGGATTAGGACTCGGCGGATTAGCCATGCTCGATCCGGCTGTTTCAGCAGATCCAATAACCGCCCATGCAGTACTGCTCGGTACATTGGTTGGTTCACAAGCACCCGATTTTGATACTATTTTAAAATTAAGAAACAATGCCGTCTATATTCGAAACCACAGAGGAATAACTCATTCTGTTCCAGCCCTTTTTATATGGCCGGCCTTGGTCTCACTGATTATTTATATGTTTGTCCCATCCGCAAACGGTCTTCACTTATGGCTGTGGACATCCTTGGCCGTATTTTTACATGTCTTTGTTGATATATTCAATGCTTACGGCACGCAAGCTCTTTATCCCTTCTCCAAAAAATGGGTAGCACTTGGCGTGATCAGCATTTTTGATCCATTTATTTTTTTTATTCATATTGCGGGACTGCTGTTCTGGTATGTCGGCTTTGATCCCGGAAACGCATTTGCCGCTGTATATATCATTATGGCAGGCTACTACCTTCTCAGGATCTGGAACAGGTACAGAATCGCGCAGATCGTACGGAGGAATATCCCGGAAACGATTGAAGTCATCGCTTCACCCACATTAAAATGGAGCCAATATCATCTTGCCATAAAAACAAAGCATCAATTTTTCGTCGCCAATATTAAACAAGGCCGGCTGAAGGTTCTTGACACGTTTGACCGGGTAGAAGTTCCTGAAACTGATGTGATTCACGCTGCGAAAAAGGACAAAAATATTTCAGCGTTTCTCTCCTTCTCTCCGGTTTACAGGTGGGAAGTAGAAAAGAACAATCACGGCCATGAAGTGCGATTTATCGACCTCCGCTATAGGAGCAAGGGACATTATCCATTCGTTGCCCTGGTCCAGCTGGATGAGGATCTAGAAATCATAACCTCCTATACCGGCTGGGTGTACAGTGAGGATCGGCTTCGGAAAAAGATGGACTTCACTCCATCCAAGCTGCTAAAAAATGAGTGATGAAGGAATAAATACCTTCATCACTTTTTTTATCGCTTTTTCTTCAAGTGTTGGAATTTCGGATTCATCGTTTCGTATTCATGCAGTTTGGGTCCGTAGCTCTTGATCCACTGAACGACCATTTCTTCTGTCCGGTTTTTGCCCCCATATTCATACCCCGCTTTAGCTCTTGTTGCCTCAAAGTCCTCCCAGAGCCCTTCGATCCAGCCTCTCGCTTCCTCATAGGTTAAGTTTTGATTCTTCTCTAATAAATTACGGGAAAGCCGGCCAAATCTATCCTCCATTTTTACTTCCTCCTTATCCATTATTTTGCCGTTTCCGGTTCACATTAAAGCGTTTTTTTCAAACCATACTAGGTGGGAACCGATTTTAAGGAGGGTAATCCATGCGAAACAAAGCTAAGAATTTCCCTAATCGGATCTCCTTCTCAGGTGAGCCGAGAGCCAAAGAAGAGTTTTCTTCCAAACGGCCAGATGGATCCATTCAAGACCGACCTCAGGAACGAATGTTTTTATCCAATCGACACCGAGATGATCAATAATTCTTGCGGTTATGATGGACGCCATTCAAACGGCAAAGCCGATCAGGCTTACCTTCAAACACGCAAGCATTATTAGTGCCGGAAAAAGAAGCGGCTCTTGCCGCTTCTTTTTTCATTACTATTGGTGTGTCAGCATTGCAATAGGAAACGCCTCTAGTTCATGGGATCCATTCCGATAACCCCAGGCGAAAATTCCGTTCATATACAATATTTTAAACGTCGATCCCGGATCTCCCTGGATAGGATACGTTTCACCGGCTTCAAAGTCAGATGGATCGAGCAGATACGATTTTGCCATCGTGATTTTTCGTTCATAGACAGAGAACTCACTGACCATCCCCATCTGTTCTGCTTTTTGGGCTTTCGCATGAAGATCCGCTATTTCGGCTGTCAGTTCTGTTTTTGTCATTTCGCTATATCTTTTTTCCATGGTGCGCCTCCGTTCTACTGTGCCTTTAGTATAATAAACATTGGTTAAGAATCCAAACGTATCGGAGTGGTGAATTTATGAAATCAGTGGTTATAACAGGAGGCGGTTCAGGTCTTGGAGCTGCACTAGCCGAAGAATATGGAAAACAATATAAAGTCATCTTGATCGGACGTTCAATCACGAAGCTCAATTCTGTAGCTGACAGGTTGAATTCTAAAGGCTATAAAGCAGATTGCTTCGCTTGTGACATTACCTCGATCGATGAGGTTCAGCATGTTTTCGGACAGCTGCTTCAGCGTGAAGATGTACATATGCTCATCAATAATGCTGGTTCCGGCAAATTTGGTCCATTGGAGGAACTGAGTGTGGATGAGATAGAGGCCATGCTGGATACAAACGTCAAAGGAACGATTTTTACGACAAAAATTTCCTTGCCTTACTTTAAAGATCGGCAAGAAGGAAAGATCATGAACATTATTTCCACTGCCGGACTTAGAGGAAAAGTAAATGAATCAGTATATTGCGCCAGCAAGTTCGCGGTTAAGGGGTTCACCGAAAGTCTCGTTAAAGAACTGGAGGGCACAGGCATTCAAGTAACCGCCGTCTATATGGGAGGAATCGATACACCGTTCTGGGATCACTCGGAACATATAAAGGACAAATCCCGCTTCAAAACACCAGAGCAGGTTGCATTTCAAATCGCTGAAGAAGATCAGGGGCAGCCGGAAATTTTCATTGATCGGTAAGGCCGGACTCTAATAGTTCATCGATCATACCAACCGGAAAGCCTTTGCTGTATAAATGCTGCTTCATCTTGTTTTTGTATTGTACGCCGGAAAATTTTTTATAGCGTCTGTGGGCTTTATTGGCATGCTTTAGCAAAGCCTCCCTCTCCTCCTCATCAGAGCTCTCAAGATCGACCGTTCGAAAAGCCTCTTCTATCACTTCCCAGGAGTATCCTTTTTGCAGGAGCTGCTGGGAAATTTTGTTTTTCCTTTCGTTGTTCGAAATCCCTTTGCTTTGGGTTGATTTCTTTGCAGCAAATTTAATGGCCGACTCGACTTGTTCTTCATATGGAAATTCTTTTAAGGCTGCTTCCGTGTGTCCAGAAGAAATCCCTTTTTGAACGAGTTCCCTCGCTATAACACCTGTTCCCTTGGATGTCGTGTTCTTTCTTGTCCTGACAAACATCCTGGCAAATTCAGCATCATCCAAATAGTTATATTCTTTAAGCCGTTTAATCACTTCTTGAATGACATTTTCCTCATACTCGTTCTTCTTCAAATAATCGTTTACTTCTTTTTCTGACCTCATTCGAAAAGACAGAAACTTCAAAGCCTTGTTAAATCCTTTTTTGATCTCATCATCATATAAAACAGAGCTTAATTCCTCTGTATTGATTTCCAATCCCTTTTTCAGCTTATATTTTATGAGTATGTCAGTATCCACACTGAAACCGAACTCTTCCCCATTTCCATGATCAATGAAAACATTGAAACGGTCGCTGTTCTTTTTTTGCGTCGTAATCTTTGTTATTAAAGCCATTTGGCTCTTCACCTCATTTTCTATAGTTTAGCATAGCCCCTGCGATCCTTACATTTATAGAGCTCTGTAAAAAAAGCCCGCATCAATCTATGCGGGCTTCCCTCCTAACAGCATCTCTTGGCCGATGCTCCGTATTTTTTATTAAGAAAATCATTAAAGAACTCAGCCTCTGTCGGCGGCACAACCTCTGGATGATGCTGCCGAATGTGCTCCACATAAGAATCGTAATCGGGCAGGTTGGAGATTCCTCTTCCGATCTTACGAATGGCCGCCGCCACGCCGTTGATCTTCCTTAGTATGGAGAACTGATTCATCAGGACACCTCGCTGATCGTTGTTTCTTTAAACGGCTCCTCACTTGTTGGGAGTTCTTGTTTTTTAAACCACACTTTGCCCCAAATCCTCATTGCATCAATCAATACTCCAAGAATAAGAAGCATAAAGATACCTGTCAGCACGGCATTCAGCTGATTGTTGAAAATAATCTGCTTGGCCGCTTCAACAGTTGGAATCGTTGGCGGCAGTTTTCCTGCATCCAAAGCCTGCTGAGTGACTTCAGCTTGTTTTAAAAAGCCGATCTTCGGCAGTGCAGAGAAAATTTTCTGCCAGCCAGCGGTTACCGTGACAATCATCAGCCAAGCAAGCGGAGCCAGTGTTACCCAACAATACTTTGTTTTCCCCATTTTTATGATAACTGTCGTTGCAACGATTAAAGCAATGGCTGCAAGCATCTGGTTCGTAATTCCGAATAGCGGCCAAAGCGTATTGATACCTCCCAGCGGATCGGTTACACCTACAACCAGGAAGTAACCCCATCCCGCAACAACAAGTGCGCTGGTTATATATACTGCCGGCATCCAGTCTGTCCGGCCCAAAGGCTTCCAGATGTTGCCCAGCAGATCCTGAAGCATGAATCTGCCTACCCTCGTTCCGGCATCAATGGTGGTTAATATGAAGACGGCCTCAAAAAGAATCGCAAAATGGTACCAGAACGCCATCAGTTCAGGCCCTCCTACAATTTTAGAGAATATATGAGCCATCCCTACAGCCAGCGATGGCGCGCCTCCTGTCCTTGAAAGGATTGAATCTTCATCTACCTGCTGGGCGACCGTATTAATCTCGTCAGCACTCACCGAAAAGCCCCACGAAGAGATAGTTGTTGCTGCGGCGCTAACTTCTGGCCCGATGGCAGCTGCAGGTGAGTTGATCGCAAAATAGATCCCTGGCGATAGAAGCGTTGCTGCGACAAGTGCCATCACTGCAACAAATGATTCCGTAAGCATGCCTCCGTAGCCGATCATGTTGGCATGCCTTTCATTAGCGATCAGCTTAGGAGTCGTCCCGGATGAGATTAAAGAATGGAATCCGGAAACCGCTCCACAGGCAATGGTAATGAATAAGAACGGAAATAGATTGCCTGAAAATACAGGCCCTGTGCCATCAACAAATTTCGTGAGTGCAGGCATTTTAATTTCTGGCATAACAATAAAGATGCCGATAGCAAGCATAGCAATAACGCCCACTTTTAAGAAGGTGCTTAAGTAATCCCTTGGAGCAAGGAGAAGCCAGACTGGAAGTACGGAAGCAAGAAAACCGTAGACAATCATCATGATAGCGATCGTTTTGCCTCCAAATGTGAACATCGGAGCGAGGGTCGCTGAATCTGCTACCCATTGTCCGCTCAGCAAAGCGATCAGCAGAAGGACAAACCCGATGATCGATGCTTCTCCTACTCTTCCCGGCCGGAAAAATTTCATATAGATCCCCATAAACAGCGCGATGGGTATCGTCATGGCGATTGTGAACATGCCCCAGGGACTAGCTTTTAAAGCGTTTACAACAACAAGCCCCAAAACAGCAATCAAGATGATCATAATGGCAAATACGCCGATAAGAGCAAGATATCCGCCGACAGGCCCGATCTCTTCTCTTGCTATTTCTCCGATTGACTTTCCTTTTCGGCGCATAGAGATGATGAGAATAACAAAATCCTGGACACAGCCCGCAAGCACTGCTCCTGCTATAATCCAGATTGTTCCTGGCAGATAGCCCATCTGAGCAGCAAGCGTCGGCCCAACAAGCGGCCCTGCACCAGCAATTGCTGCAAAATGGTGCCCGTACAGCACCCATTTGTTAGTAGGAACATAATCCTTACCATCACTGTATCTTTCAGCTGGTGTAGCCCGTTTTTTGTCCAATCCAAAGATTTTATTTGAGATAAAACGGGAATAAAACCGGTATGCAACAGCGTACGTTGCCAGTGATGCCACAACAAACCATATGGCGTTGATGTGCTCGTCCCTCTGCAGGGCAATTACAGATAAACTTAATCCTCCCGCCAGGGCAATCGCAATCCAAATCATTGTCTTTGTGATTGGATTGCTTCTCTTTTTAATCGTACTCGGCTGTGTTTCCATTAGGCTCCCCCTTAAAAGATTGATATAATTACAAAGTAATTATACCAAATATTCTTAATATTTAAATAAAATAACGGGAAATTAGGAAATGGAGGATATGGCATGAAAATCGCGATTACAGGAGGCACAGGGCTGATCGGTTCAGCAGTAACGGATCTTCTGCTCTCAGATCATAATGAAGTGTACATCTTAACACGTTCAAGAAAAGTGACTGATGACGATAATCTTCATTATGTGGAGTGGCTAGGCTCCTCCAGCTCTCCCGAAAAAGAACTGGATGGTATGGATGCCTTTATTAATCTTGCGGGTGAAAGCATCCACGGCCGATGGACGGAGGAAAAAAAGAAAAACATAATGGAAAGCCGCCTGCAAGCAACAGAAGAAGTCTTGCGCATTCTTGGTAAACTTCCCGAAAAACCATCCGTCCTTGTCAACGCTTCAGCTGTTGGCTATTATGGGAGCGCTGAACAAGAGCGCTTTACCGAACGATCATCACCTAAGAATGAAAATTTCTTATCTGCCGTCGCACAAAAGTGGGAACAAAAAGCGAGTGAAGCAAAAGAACTGGGAATCAGAACAGTCTTCACACGATTCGGGGTAGTCTTAAGCAAAAAAGGCGGTGCTCTTTCTCAAATGGAGATGCCGTATAAGTTATTCGCCGGCGGAAGGATCGGATCTGGACGGCAGTGGATCTCATGGGTTCATCTGGAAGACGCTGCAAGGCTTATTGCATATGCTATAGAATCAGAAATCGAGGGTCCTTTAAACGTCACTTCCCCCTTTCCTGTTCAAAATAACGATTTCGGAAAAGAACTGGGAGAAATCATCCGAAGGCCTCATTGGCTGCCCGCTCCTGCCTTTGCCATAAAAACCGTACTTGGTGAGATGAGTGTACTCATTCTTGAAGGTCAGCATGCCTACCCAGAAAAAGCACTTCAGAGTGGATTTAAATTTCGTTTTCCCAGGCTTCAGGAAGCATTAAAAGATTTACTGAAATAAGTTACAATAGAACTAGAAAAAAATAGAAAATTAGGTGAATGCAGATTGAAAATACTGATTAAAGGAGCTCAGATTTACCCGATTGCCTCTCCCGTTTTGCAAAGGGGGGATCTCTTTATACAAAACGGTAAAATCGTCCGGCTTGCACCCTTCATTGAAGCAGCCTCGGATATGGAGATCATCCAGGCTGAAGGAACTCACCTTATGCCAGGTCTCATCGACGTCCACACACATTTGGGTCTTTATGATGAGGGCACGGGTTGGGCCGGGAACGACGCAAATGAAACAAATGAAGTACTCACTCCTCATATCCGGGCAATCGACGGCTGCCATCCTCTGGACAGCGGCTTTCAGGATGCCATCAAGCATGGCATAACAGCGGTCCATATAATGCCGGGAAGCGCCAATGTAATCGGCGGAACAACATCCGTTATCAAGACTGTTGGAAAAGATATTCGAAAAATGCTGATCAAGGAGCTGGCTGGCCTAAAGCTTGCACTCGGCGAAAACCCAAAAAGAATTCACAGCGGCAGAGAAAACAATTCCATCACTCGAATGGGAATCATGGGAATGCTCCGAGAAGCTTTTTATCACGCCAGAAGCTCTTCTTTTTCAGGAGATTTAAGGATTGTTCCCCTGATCGCTGCCTTAAACCGTGAAATTCCTGTGCGAATACACGCCCACCGAGCGGATGATATCCTCTCTGCTGTCAGGCTGGCCGATGAGTTCAATCTTGATCTCCGTATTGAACATTGTACAGAAGGCCATCTAGTAGCCGAAGAGCTGTCTGGACGGGGGCTCCAGGTTTCAGTCGGCCCAACCCTTACGAGACGATCAAAGATTGAATTGAAGAACAAAACATGGGATACGTATAGAATTCTCACAGACCATGGTATAGAAGTATCGATTACAACCGATCATCCCTATACACCGATCCATTATTTAAATGTGTGTGCAGCTCTTGCCGTCCGCGAGGGCCTGAGTGAAGAGAATGCATTGCGGGGAATTACAATCAATCCAGCAAAAAATCTTGGTGTTGCTGATCGAATCGGCAGCCTGGAGCCCGGTAAAGACGCAGATATCACTATCTGGACAGCGCATCCTTTTCATTTTTATTCTCTTCCGGTGATGACCATGATTGAAGGAAAAATCGTGTATAAAAATAACCAATATTTTCACAAAAAATAAACAAAAAACCTATTTTCTTTTTATAAAAAATAGCATATGATTCAAGTATAAATGAATACGCAAAACCTTAGGGAAGGCAATTGGTGCGCCACCAGAATATCTGGTCCTAGTGGGTTCGATTCCCACCCCGAATTAATTTTTATTCTTAATTCGAGGGTGGGATTTTTCTGCCCTCTAGGAGGGGTTAAATTGTTAAAAAAGCGTGATTTAAACGACTGTCATGTTCTTTTCAATTTAATGGCACACCCTGATGTCTTTCCTTTTGTTCGTCAAAAAGCGGACTCCCTTGAGGAGTTTATGTTTTTGACCAAGCAGACGATCGAAGAAGAAGAACGAGGGGAAACGATTTCCAGAACCATTCTGGATGAGTGGTACAACCCGATCGGAGCCATAAGCTTGTATGACGTTCAGGATGGCTGTGGATTTCTGGGCACCTGGTTAGGACAGCCTTATTTTGGCAAGGGCTACAATAAGCTTGCGAAAGAAAGTTTTCTTTCCGAATTATTTTACGAAAAAGATATTCAGACGGTTTTTATGCGAATACGCAAAAACAATATCCGGTCTCAGAAAGCCGCAGAGAAAATTCCGTATGTCACTTTGGCCAATGAGTCACGGGCCGACATCTATGAGCAGCTGAACCGTGAACGGGATCTTTATAACCTGTATCAGATTGAAAAAGATAACTACATGCTTCATCAGTTAAGGAATCAAAATCATGTGGAAGGTTATGAAGAAGATCAATTGAAAGAAGCTTAATAATTGACGCTGTTTAAGCCAAACTATAAAGGGGATGACTCAGTACAGAACGTTTAACTTGCTGGGTTATCTTCTTTTTTATTATCCAAAAGGGGGAACGGCCTTGAAAAGCAAAAAACGACAGGCTGAAGAACGGAACGCAGACCTTACCAAGACACAGGAGATCCTCTACAAAGAGGAGTTTAAGGCCGCAGACGGCAGGGAAAAAAATGAATACAATAACCATTTATCTTCCCAAACAAAGTAGATGAGTCTTCAATAGGGGCCAGTCAAGTTTCTGCGAAAACTTGCGAAGGAGGAATTTACTGTGGAAAACGAAAAGAACCGATTAACTAATGAAAAGGACGGTCTGACAGAAGCTGATCAACAGCAGCCAGAAGGTGTAGATGTACAGTATTCATCCGAGGTAGCTGACCAGGATGACCGTGAAGCATTAGAGCGTGCAGAAGAAGCCGATCGCCGCCAGCTTAATCGATAAAGAAGAAAAAGCCCTTCTCTATAGAGAACGGGCTTTTTCTGAAAAAATATTATGACTAACTTTATTTCTTGTGGGTAACTTTATCCACAGTCTGTTAATATCGTGGATAACTTTTGTCCTTTTTATAGACTTTGTAAATTTTCAGTCAAATAAATTGGTCTTTATAAAATTTTTATTATTTTGTATATTCACAAGCAGTGGATAACATTGTGGATTGTGTGAATATGTCAGAAAATATCGATTAATAAAATACTTTTCAACAATCATTGTGGATAGATAAAGTTTTTTTCTGTATTGAAGGAAGGAGGTTGATTCTTGATGCAACATAGGGTATCCACATGAAAAAGAAAGGGAAATGGCTCCCTTTCTTTTTTATTTGTCACGAACAAGTGAACATACCACTTCGACATGAGCCGTATGTGGAAACATATCCACAGGAGTAAGGCTTTCCACTTTAAACCCTTCACTTATCAACATGTGGACATCTTTCGCTAACGTGGATGGGTTGCATGAAACATAGACCATTCTTTTCGGCTTGATTTTTCCTACTGTTTTTAAGAAGGCCTGATCACAGCCCGTTCTCGGGGGATCAACCACGATGACGTCCGGCTGCCATCCTTCCTTCAGCCATTTAGGAAGAATTTCCTCTGCTTTGCCTGTCTCATAATGTGTATTAGCAAATCCATGCCGTTTCGCGTTTTCTTTAGCGTTTCTTATAGACTCAGCGAGGACGTCCATCCCTCTGACTTCACGTGCGTCTGGAGCAAGCCAGAGGCCGATTGTTCCAGCACCGCAATACGCGTCCACTACTTTTTCAGTTCCGCTTAACTTCGCCGCTTTCTTCGCTTCATCATACAATTTTACCGTTTGCTTAGGATTCAGCTGAAAGAAGGCGCGAGCCGACAGATCAAAGGACAGTTCTCCTAATTTCTCACCGATGGTTTCCGGCCCTTCCAATGGAAGAGTTTTATCACCGAAAATAATGGATGTTTTCTTATCATTAACGTTTTGAACAATGGATGTAATATAGGGAAGACGTTTCTTGATTTCGGAAACCAGTAATTCTTTACGTGGAATCTTTTGTTGGGCGGTCACTAATACCAACTGTGTTTCCTCTGTTTCAAAGCCTGTCCTGACTACGATCGTTCTGATAATCCCCGTACGTTTTTTCTCATGATAAATGGGGATGTTAAGGTCCTCAAGATTTTTTTTGACAGCATTTGTTACGCGAACCGTCTCAGGGTGCTGTACCATGCACTGATCCAGGTCGATGATGCGGTGTGAATTTAATCCATAGAGCCCCGCAATCACTTTTTCTTTATCTTTGGCTGTTTGAAGCTGGCTCTTGTTGCGGTATTCCCAAGGATGTTCCATTCCGATCGTTGTTTTTAGGGGCAGATTTTCCGGCTTTATCTTCGTATACCGCTCAAAAGCCTGACGGACAACGTCCTGCTTCTCTTTCAGCTGTCCTTCATAGCTCAGGTGCTGTAGCTGGCAGCCTCCGCACTGTTCGTAGATCGGACAGGGCGGAACCACCCGGTCTTTTGATTTTTTGCGGATGCTTTTTACTTTTGCTTCCGCACGGTTGGGATATACTTTTTCTATCTGCGCAGTTATTTCTTCACCAGGAAGAGCACCTGGAACAAAAACAACCGTCCGTTTATAAAAACCAACTCCCTCCCCATTAATGCCAAGGCGTTTAATTTTGAGCGGGATCGTTTTTCCTTTATTTAGTGCGTTTTGTTTGTGGTTGGCTGTTTCTTTTGCCATAGCCATTCACTTCTCTCAAAATAATTTTTTCGATCCATTATAGCATTGTTTACACTCCTGTTCCCACTAACATGTCCAATAACGATGAAAAAAAGCCTTGATCAAGGCTTTTTGGGTGATTCCTTCACTTGTTCATTCTGGATGCTTGAAGCCGGGTCATCCAGGCTTTTGAAAGTATATCCTCGCTTCTTAAGATCATCTATTGCTTTTCCGAGGGCTTCCGCATTATCTCGTGATACGGTGTGCAGTAACAGAATACACCCAGGATGAATTTGTTTCATGATGTGGTTATAGGAGTATTGCCATCCTTGCTGACGGTCAACCTGCCAATCAACAAATGCGAGCGACCAAAACACATGGGTATATCCCAATTGCTTAGATATAGCGATGGACCGTTCACTGAAGACGCCTCTTGGCGGACGAAGATAATGCATCTCTTGTTTTCCAGTGATTTGTGTATATTTCTCTTTGACTGCCGTCAGTTCTTCTTTCATCCGCTGCTCGCTGATCGTCGTCATATCTGGATGATGATTCGTATGGTTCCCAACAGTGTGGCCTTCATTTGCCATTCGTTTAATCAAATCAGGGTGTGTGTTGATAAAGTGCCCCGTAACAAAAAATGCCGCCGGAACTTTTCTGCTTTTTAATGTATCAAGGACATCGTCCGTAAAGCCATGCTCATAGCCGTTATCAAATGTCAAATAAATATCTTTTCGTTTGGGGTCACCAAGAAACAGGCCATCATACTTTTTTAACAGCTGCAAATAGCGCTGATCCGTTGTCGGCGGCATTTCATTTCCTCTCTTCTGGAAATACCATTCGTACCTTGTATTAGACGAAATGACGGGTCCCGCTTGTACTGAATTGGTGGAGATCATGAAAAAAACTGCCGCAATGATTAGACGGATTTTCCATTTTTTCATGTCGTTCACTCCTTTCCATGCTTTATATATATCATGTACTTTTAGTTTCTTTATCTGATATAAACGCATACGAGGGAGTATCTGCCATAAGGAATGTTGAAGCGCCCAATAACGAAAAAAAATGGAGCCGGCCGTACGAGCCAGCTTCCACCACCTTTACTTGAATACAGGTTCTTTAAACTGAGAAAGACGTTCGAGTGATGAGGCCTCGACATCCTGATGCAGGCTGTTTCCATGTGAATCCATTGTAACAACCGCCGTAAAACCTTTAACGTTAATATGCCACATCGCTTCAGGAATACCGAATTCCATCAAGTCTACGCCTTCTACCTTCTGCATACATTCAGCATAGTATTGGGCGGCTCCACCGATGGCGTTCAAGTAAACGCCGCCATGCTCGCCCAGTGCTTGAAGGGTCTTCTTGCCCATTCCGCCTTTACCGATAACCGCACGGATGCCAAATTTTTTCATGATGTCGCCTTGATATGGTTCTTCACGAATGGAGGTTGTAGGGCCTGCTGCTTTCACGACCCAATTTCCTTCTCCATCCTTGGCCATCACCGGACCGCAATGGTAAATGATCTGGCCGTTCAAATCAACCGGTGCATCATGGTCCGTTAAATATTTATGGATCGCGTCACGGCCAGTGTGCATCATTCCATTGATGGTAACCACATCACCGACGCGAAGTTGACGGATTTGTTCTTCCGTAATCGGTGCTTCAAGCGTAACCTGGCGAACCTCGGATTTTTCTTCAAGTGCAGCTGCCGCTTCCTCTTTCATTTTTTCAAAATCGACTTCTTCGCCTTCTTGGTAGAGCCATTCTTGAATCTCACCGCAAACCGGATCAATTTTTACGCCCAAGCGGCGGTAAGCCCAGCAATTATAGGCAACAGACACGAAAAAGCTTGCCGGGATCCGATTGATCACTCCCACTTTACAGCCCAGAAGCGTTGTTTCTCCGCCAAAGCCCATCGTTCCAATCCCAAGCTTGTTGGCGTTTTCCATAACGTATTCTTCAAGTTTGCGAAGATTTTCGTTAGGGTTCACATCATCCGCTGAGCGGAAAAGCATTTCTTTGGCGAGTTCATATCCACTCGTGCGGTCTCCGCCGATGCCGACACCGATGAAGCCTGCACTGCAGCCTTGTCCCTGTGCCTGGTAAACGGAATGCATGATGCACTTTCTAATGCCATCAAGGTCGCGCCCGGCACGTCCAAGTCCCTCGAGCTCAGCAGGAAGGCTGTATTGAATATTTTTGTTTTCACAGCCGCCTCCCTTTAGGATCAAGCGGACATCAATGTAGTCTTCTTCCCACTGTTCAAATTTAATAACGGGAGTCCCTTCACCCAGGTTGTCACCACTGTTATCCCCAGTAATGGAGTCTACGGAATTGGGACGAAGCTTAGCATCACCGGTAGCTTCAGCTACCGCCTTTTTGATTGCCTTTTTCATTTCAATCTGATTAACGTTAACTGGAACTTTAATCTTAAACGTCGGTAGCCCAGTATCCTGACAGATCGGTGAGACATTGTCGTCGGCCATTTTAATGTTCTTCGTAATCGTATCTAAGGACATTGCCGCACGAGTCCCTGAATTCTCCCTTATTTTTGCTGCTGCTATTGCTCTCCGTACATCTTTTGGCAAGTTTGTGGATGTTTCCACGATCAGCTTATACATGCTCTCCTGAAACTTTTCCATGCTCTAACCCCTTTTATTATAGAAGAATAATTTTATCTCATTAAAACCATCTCCATTATAACAAAAAGGATAAAACAGCGCTTACTTTTGGTTCTTTATCTATTTTTTTCTTCCCAATTATTGCGGAACTGTTTGCACTTCAACTCAAGGTCATCCAGCATGCCGATGATCCGGTCGATCTCTTCGACACCCGCCGTTTCAGCATCAATGGAATCCAGTACCTGTAGCAGCATATCCACCCGCTGCACAATATACTCTTTCTGAGATGATCTATCTTCAATGGATTTACCCACGGTAACCTCTCCTTTCCTTCATACTGTAACAAAGGATCATTTGTCTGCCAATTTAAACTTGAAATATAGGCTCTTTTTCTTTGCCTCGGATTGAGTTATCATATGGTGTATTTATAGGTTATCGTAACCCTTGATTTTTACCCGTTTATTTAAAAAGGAGTTTTTCAATAATGATGGTAAAACAACCAATTTCCGTTCAATATGACCCTTGGGAAGCCTACATGGATGTGGAACAGTACGGAGCGATGAAACTTACCAATATCGAGGTAACGACCACTACCCTTTGCAACATGAGATGCGCCCATTGTGCTGTCGGATATACCCTGAATGTGAAGGACCCTGAACCGCTTCCGCTCGAACTTCTCATTCGCCGTCTTGATGAAATCCCCGATTTGCGTGCTTTTTCAATTACAGGCGGAGAGCCGATGATGTCCAAAAAATCAGTAGATCAGTATGTGGTGCCTCTTCTTCAATACGCTTCAGCACGAGGAGCACGAACACAGATCAATTCAAATCTAACACTCGATCTCAACCGGTATGAGCCTATCCTTCCATACTTGGATGTTCTTCATATTTCTCACAACTGGGGAACTCCAGAAGATTTTGCTGAGATCGGCTTTGCGGTGATGGAGCGCAAACCCTCCATGGAACAGAGAACCGCTCTTTTTGACCGGATGGTCCATAACGCGCGGGAACTCACAAAAAGAGGTGTCATCGTTTCGGCAGAGACCATGCTGAACAAGACGACACTCCCGTATCTGGAAAAAATTCATGAACATATCCAGGAAATGGGATGTCAACGCCACGAAATCCACCCGATGTATCCCAGCGACTTTGCTAGCTCTCTCCAAGTCCTTTCCCTGGCTGAGACACGCACTGCGATCCATCGGCTACTGGATGTGCGCAATGAGGACGTCTGGATGCTGTTTGGAACACTGCCTTTCTATGCATGCTCTGCCTCCCTTGAAGATCAAGAGCTCCTAAAGCGGTTGTATGCGGAAAAGAACGTTACGGTGCGCAATGATCCGGATGGAAGGTCCCGGCTCAACGTCAACCTGTTTGATGGAGACATCATCGTCACTGACTTTGGCGACACCCCTTCACTCGGAAACATTAAAGACACAACTTTTTTAGAGGCCTATAACAAATGGAACAGAACTGAAACGGCGAAATCACTGAGCTGTCACTGTCCTGCCGTAAAATGCCTCGGTCCTAACCTGCTTGTGAAGGATACGTACTATAAAGATTGGGATTTCCCTCTACTTTCTTCCAAAATATAACTATTTAAAAAGTTATAAACTTTACATTAGTAAGTTTTGAGAGTATTATCAAAGGAAAGACTATATCTAACAGGCTTTTTCAGTCACAAAAAGATCAATGCAATGAGGTGAATGATTGTATGGATTACAATACCATGTGTCCCAAATATGAAGTGACCATAGATATTATCGGAAAAAAATGGACGGGTTTGATCATCCGTGTCTTATTGGGAGGATCGCGAAGGTTCAAAGATATAAAAAAGCAGATTCCTGAGATGAGTGACCGAATGCTCACCGAACGGATGAAAGAACTCGAAGCAGTAGGGATCGTTGCCCGCCACGTCTATCCCGAAACACCTGTTCGGATCGAATATGATTTGACCGAAAAAGGAAAATCCCTTCGTTCTGTCATTGATGCGATTCAATGCTGGAGTGAAGAGTGGGTTGAGGATTGCGAACTGCAAAAATAAAACAGCTCCTTAAAAGGAGCTGTTTTTTTACATATTGGAAGAATGAAATTTGAACGATACATGTTCTTGAACCGGAATCCAAGCCCCAATTCCCTGCTGGGTAACATTTTGCACTTCAAGCTTTCTTTTGCTGCCTTGCAATACAATGTATACTTCCCCATACGTCACTCTTCCTCTTTCATTTACAGCCGGTACATAGCTTGCCAAGTATCCGACCTGCTTAGGAGCAATGTTATACACATTGCCTTTTCTTGTTCCAGCCCCCACATTTGTCTGGAAAGACAGGGGGAGTTTTGTTTTATCTCCTGCCGTAATCAGCATCATTTTCTTCACTGCATCACTGTTCGGTATTTCAGCCGTCAAACCTCCCGTTACCCGCTTATGGGCCTGCTGCTGATACCGGAGTTGTGCCAGCGATTTTCCGCCGCGGTTATCAACACGGTTTAAATTAATCTGCTGATACTCCCAGTTCACCGTTGTTTCAGTTGACTGATAGGACAACGGCCATTGACCAAGGAAAATTCTCGCTCTGTACCCGATTGCCAATTTGGATGGATGAATCACAGATTCGTTTAAAATGCGAATTAAATCTGGATTGGTAATAGCTACATTCGAGGTTTTCAGCATGGACTTAGCCAGCTTGCTCGGCTCTAAATAAGGCAGATCCTGAGCGGAATTGGGATACGTATTTTCTTTTGAGATGCTGACAACAGAGTTAGGTATTCGGGCTGGGGACGCTGCAGCGGCATCCGTTTGGGCCAGCAAGGAAAAAAACATGATTATAACAAGAAATGTGCGGTTCCATTTCATAAGATTTGCCTCCTTTTATACCCCTATTTTTTTCTTGTTGAAGAAATTTATCCATACACGAGGAATAGCAATTTTTTACAACAAAAAAGAAACCTGGAAACGGGATTACAGGCTGTTTTTTACAAAATTCACAGTTTAAAAAGGCATAAAAAGGATATTCATTGTAGAATAGGAGTACATTTGAAAAAAAGGATGTATTGCTATGGCTGTTTTAACAAGATCGAAATTCTCTGTGTTGGTAAGTATCGTTTTCATCTCAGGGTTTTCGCAGGGGATGCTCCTCCCCTTAATTGCGATTCTTCTGGAGGAATCAGGAACGTCTTCTACGTTGAATGGATTAAATGCAACCGCCCTCTATATCGGTATTGTTCTTGCCTCGCCATTTATTGAAAAACCGATGAGGACATTCGGGTATAAAAAAATTATTGTAACGGGTCTGATCTTGGTTACTGTTTCTTTATTTTTATTTCCATGGTGGAAAACGTTCTGGTTCTGGTTCGCGCTGCGCATGATCATCGGAGTGGGCGACCATATGCTCCATTTTTCTACCCAGGTATGGGTGACCTCCAACAGCCCTGCCGATAAAAGAGGCCGGAACATCGCACTTTACGGGATCGCATTTGGTGCTGGATTCGGGATCGGTCCATTGATGACACGTTTAGCGGATTCAAGTGAAGCTTTTCCTTTTTTGGTTTCGGGAGGTTTCTGCCTGGTCTCCCTCTTCGTTATGTCCTTTATCCACAATGAATACCCGGTATCAGCCAGTTCTAAAGAAGCTGGCATGAATACGGTGAGCCGCTACCGGGAAGTCATCCGCTTATCATGGGTTGCTTTGCTTCCGGCATTTGGCTACGGGTTTCTTGAAGCCACACTAAACGGTTCCTTTCCTGTTTATGCACTAAGGCATGGAATTCCCATTGATTGGGTATCCATCTTGCTGCCTTCTTTTATTATCGGAAGTCTCGTGTTTCAGCTTCCACTCGGATTATGGAGCGACCGATTTGGCAGAAGGAATGTTCTGCTCGTCTGCCTTCTCATCGGATTTGCCGCATTCACTGCAACCTTGTTTGCCGGAGGGAGTATGCCGGTATTCCTGATGCTGTTCTTTATCGCCGGTATGTTTGTCGGATCCTTATTTTCTTTAGGCATTACCTATATGAGCGATTTGCTCCCTATGCATCTTCTTCCGGCAGGCAATATTCTAGCAGGTATTGCGTTCAGTGCAGGAAGTATGAGCGGCCCTCCCATCGGTGGATACTTCATAGAAATATTTGAATCCGGTGCGTTTGTCTACGCTATCAGCGGCATGCTGCTCACCTTATTGGTCGTCACCTCTATTCACAAGGGATCCGGCATTCGTTCCGCTTCTGAAAAAAACGTGTCCTGAAAGGCCAATAATTAAAGCGCTGGGAATACATACTATAGAAAGCAATATTTTTGCATTCTCGGCGAAAATTCCTTATACTATAATTGAAATCAAATAATAATTATTATAAATAATTTTGATAAAAAAGGAGCTATTATTCATGAGATTACGTGATGAAATGCCTGAACTGAATGGTGCAACTGAATGGTTAAATGGAGAAGTAACCAAATCCGACCTGATCGGCAACAAACCTACACTCATTCATTTTTGGTCTGTAAGCTGCGGACTCTGTAAAGAAGCAATGCCAAACATCAATCAATTCCGTGATGATTACAAAGACGAACTAAACGTAGTAGCTGTTCATATGCCTCGTTCCGAAAAAGATCTGGACCTCGAGCAAGTAAAAGAAGTTGCAAAGGAACACGATATCACTCAGCCGATCTTTGTCGATAATCAGCACAAGCTCACCGACGCATTTGAAAACCAATACGTACCTGCTTATTATGTATTCGATAACGAAGGCAAACTCCGCCACTTCCAAGCTGGCGGCGATGGCATGAAAATGCTAACTAAACGTGTGAACCGTGTACTCGGAAAAGAAACAAAATAAGCGTTTAAGATACCCTCTTGCTGGTCCTTCGAGCAAGAGGGTATTCTTTTTGCCCATATGAGCCCTATTAAAAAAGGCAGCCGTCTTTCCCGGCTACCTTTTTCTTTTCAGTATGTTATTTTCAATAATTCGGTAGATCAGCGCACATAGCTTAAACACAGCGAGTCCGACCATTGTTCCAAACCCGTTCAACAGAATATCATCAATATCGAAAATTCGATGAGCGTAATTATATTGAATGACTTCAATTATAGAGCTTGTCCCAAACCCAATCACAAACATGAGTCCCCACTTAGACAGCGACCGGTTGATCAGCGGCGGCAGAAAGCCTAATGGGAAGAATAGAATAACGTTGCCGATTATATTTTTAAAAATCAGCCAGTAATCCCGGCTTTTCCACATTAATCGGATGCTGTCAAAAAGCACAAGGTTCATGGATTTCCCGTACACGTAATGGTTGTAAGTAAACAGGGTCGCATAGATCAGAATCGCCAAATACCCGATGAACATAAGCCAGCCGATATTTCTCCATTTTATCCTGGCTCTTCTCTTGTTGAGCTTTTTGTTCTTCTTCATCATCATTCTCCATTCACGTGCTTAATGCCGGCCAATGGCATGACAAATGTTGAGTCAGCTCAAAAAGCCCCGTCCATTATACCATATGATATCAATAAGTATTCATGCATGAAGGTGTCTTTTTGTCCAACAAAAAAACCGCCAAATGGCGGTATCCTTCTCAATCCTTATTTGGTTTTCGTCAATAGGCCTCTTTCATACGCCCGGTCGATCTTGAACTTATGAACCGTTGCATTGATTACTCCTCCTAGGATAATGACAAGTCCGGTTAAATAAAACCAAAGCATGAGAACGATGATGGCTCCAAGGCTTCCGTATGTTGCGGAATAGTTGCCGAAGCTGTCTACGTAGAAGGCGAAGCAAAGTGACACAATGAGCCAGGCAACTGTGGAAAATATGGCGCCATACCATACTTCACTATATTTAAGCCGCTTGCATGGCCCCATAAAATACAAGACTGAAAAAACAAGAGCGATAACGACAAAACTGATCAGCCACCTGAGCAGCGCCCACATGCTTAAAAAGAATTGATCTAATCCAAGGTAAGAGAAGATAAACTCTCCGAGCATTTTTCCGAAAACAGGAAGAATCAAGGAGACAACGATCGAGATGATCAATCCAATGGTAAGAAAAATTGCTAAAGTTCTTGCCATAACAAATGAGCGGCATTCTTCGACTCCATAAGCTTCATTTAATGCTTTAATCACCGCGTTGACTCCATTGGATGCTGACCATAGGGTAGCGATGATCCCAAAAGATAGCAGTCCGCCTTTTTTTGATTCCATCACTGTTTTAAGATTTTCTCTGATTAAATCCATCGATTCACCAGGTACGACGTTATTCAGAACTTTAACAGCCTCTTCCGGAGAAATAAAGATTCCTCCCAGGGTTATTAAAAAAATCAGAAAAGGAAAAAGCGACAGCAAAAAATAATAGGCAAGCTGCGCAGCCAGATCGGGAACATTACTCTTTTTAAAACTGTGCAAAAATTCAATGCCGAATGACTTTGGGGATATATACTTAAGTTCATGGAACAATTTCATCCGTTTCACCTCGCTGCATCAAACGATCCATATACTGAAAAAATAAGGGCAACTTAATAGCTGCCCTCGTTTGGAGTAACGACATGCGGTTTGTTTTGAAGGTCGGAATAAGATGGGGCTGTATTTGCATCCGTATCACTTACTTCACCCACCACATCTTTTCCATGCTCTTTAACATCCTGGCCCGCATCCTTCAATTTACTTCCTATTTTTACCAGCTCGCTGCTGGCTCCTCTTACTTGCTGCATAGCTTCAATAGAGGTATTTTTCACTTCTTCCATTGTCGACATGAGCTGTTTAATATCATCCATCACATCGCTTACGGCTGAAGATGCGGATTGGAAAGTTTCTTTTACCCCTCCAGCGAGCGATTGAGGATTTTCCCTCACATTTTTTGCGATCGTCACTGTCTGGTCTTTTACATCCAATGTTTTACGTTTTACCGTTTGCCGTGTAGGACGGTCAAGCATAGCAATTGCCGCTCCCACTGCTGCTCCAATGAGGAGCCCCTTTACAAGTTTACTGTCGTTTCTTTCATACGTATCAAATGTTTTGTACGCCATAAAAACATCTCTCCCTTATATTAAAGTACCTTTTAGTATGTTTTACATTCCCTGTGGTTGGAACAAAAAAACATTTTTTTGTTTTTGTTTATTTTTTTAAAGGGATGGGTATCTTAACGGTACAACACAATACCAAAACAAAATTTTCAAAGGAGGAACACACGAAATGAGTTTTCTTTGGGCACTTATTATAGGTGGTATCATTGGTTGGTTAGCAGGAGTGATTACAGGACGTGACGTTCCTGGCGGAATCATTGGAAACATTATCGCTGGTTTTGTCGGTGCGTGGCTTGGAGGATTAATCCTGGGAGATTGGGGTCCTGATGTAGCAGGTTTCGCCATTGTTCCAGCCATTATTGGTGCAATCGTCGTAGTATTGATCGTCAGTGCCATCCTTCGTGGTATGAGACGAAACGCATAACTATAAAAAGAAACGGTACGCCCTATGGGCGCACCGTTTTTTTATTTGCCGAAATCCTTTTTAAATACAAAACTCACCCGTCGGTATTCCATTTTGTCTTCATAAAAGCGATGGGCATCTTCCCTCGCCAAACCTGAGGATAGCGCTACACAGTTACAGTTGTTGTGAACAGCAAAAGACTCGATGAACGAAAGAAGTTCTTTTCCATGGCCTTTTGATCGAATATGTTCATCTGTCACCAGATCATAGACCCATACATGCTTGCCATAATAAAGGTTTGTCTGAATAGCAAATCCTGCAACTGCTGCCAGTTTTTCATCATCAAAACAGCCAAACAACGTATATCCGTTGGTCTGCATCTCCTCATACAGAGAAACAAATAATGGCTCAGTTAAATGCGGACGAAGCTGCTTCATCACAGAAAAGGCTTCCTTAACTTCTGTTTCCGTCGAAAGCTGGCGTATGATCCCCATTCTTCCCTCTCCTCTACAATTTTTCGCGGGCTTCAATATCTTCAAGTAATTTACGGCAGCCCTCTGACACCAAGTCATAAACCTCATCAAAGTTTCCGGTAAAATAAGGATCTGGGACATCTTGCATTTTACTGTCAGAAACATAATCCATCAGCCTTGCCACATGGTTCACCGGTACATTGCCAGCCATCCGCTGAAGATCTCCAATGTTTTTAGCATCCATCCCGATAACATAGTCATATTCCGTAAGATCTCCAGCAACAACCTGCCTTGCTTTTAATCCTTCAAAGGATATGTTCTTCTCCGTCAATAAATTTCGTGTACCTTCATGCGGAGGTTCTCCGACGTGCCAGTTACCCGTTCCAGCTGAGTCTACTGAAATCTTTCCATCCAAGCCCTTTTTTTGTACCATATCCTTGAATATCGCTTCAGCCATAGGCGAGCGGCATATATTGCCAAGACAAACAAATAATACTTTAACCATAGATAATCCCCCATCTCTTTAGTTCTGCTACATTCAAGTATACCGTTAATAATGTAAAAAAATAAGGAGAACTCATCCGGCAGTACTATAATGAAATAAAAAAGGAGATGAGCGACATGGCAAAGCGACAAGTACTTGAACAGCTTGCTGAATGGATCAAAGGTTCATCCTACACCCTTCTGTTAACCGGGGCTGGAATGTCAACCGAGAGCGGCATACCCGATTTCAGATCCCAAAACGGTTTATGGAAAAATTACGACCCTGCCTATGTGTCGTCGGTTGATGCTTTGGAGGATCACTATAAGCTGTTTCACGAATTTTATACGCTAAGACTGCAGGACATTGAGACCCGTATTCCGCATCAAGGATATGAAGTATTATCCCGGTTACAGGAACAACGCCTGATCCATGCGATAGCTACTCAGAATGTTGATGGTTTTCATCTCCGTTCGGGCGGCCGGAATGTTCATGAACTTCACGGGTCTTTAAGCAGGATTTACTGCCACGCGTGCAGCCAAGAACATTCAATTGAAGCATTTAAAAAAGGAACTGCGTGTTCCTGTGGAGGGAAACTTCGTCCATCAATCGTTCTCTTCGGAGAGATGCTGCCGGAACCAGTCTGGGAGCAAGCGATTGCGGCCATAGAGCAATCTGATTTGGTAGTGGTCATCGGAACCAGTTTACAAGTCTATCCCGTGAATCAGCTTCCTTCTATGACAAAAGGAAGGACAGCATTAATTAATCAAGAGCCAACAGCAATGGATCATGTTTTTGATCTATCCATCTATTCGAGTGCAAAAGAATCATTAATAGAATTAGAAAAGCTTCTTGATCGCTAAATTTTCGTCAGATAAAATAAGGAAATCCTCTTAAAGAGGATTTCCTTTTATCTTTAATCAGGAATAACCTTTACAAAATAATTGCGGGAACGCGGACCGTCAAACTCACAGAAATAAATCCCCTGCCACGTGCCAAGGACAAGATCACCTTGATGAATAAAAACCACTTGTGAGGATCCGACTGTACTCGCTTTTAAGTGGGAAGCTGTGTTGCCTTCACCATGCCGGTACTTCGGATGCTCCCAAGGGTATACCTCATCGAGCCTCATCAGCATGTCTGACTTAACATCGGGATCTGCATTTTCATTAATTGTTATCCCGGCTGTCGTATGGGCACAATACACATGAAGCAGCCCTTCCTGCACGCCCTGCTCTTGAACGTAGGCACGCACCGTATCCGTGACATCCATCATTTCATCCCGTTTATGTGTCTGTATTGTGAATTTTTGCAGCAAAAATGATCACCTCGCTATGTTTTTCCGTTATCTTATAAACATTACCATTCTGGATATTTATCAAACCCCTTAAAAGGATAGGGACCACAGTCCCTTGAAATGAGTAGCAAATAAAAGAGCTGCCCATATGGCAGCTCTTTTCTATTTACGATTGACACGAGTACGGTCACCTGCGATTTTTTTCCACTTTGATTTTTCAGCGAGTGCCGCACGCTGATCTTCCTTACGTGCCAGGAAAGCCAGCTCTCTTTGCAGTTTAACATAGCTGTTATACCGCGCTTCATCAAGTGTTTCATCCTTGATGGCTTTTTGAACGGCACAGCCTGGTTCATTGCTGTGGCTGCAATCCCGAAACTTGCATTGCGCAGCAAGCCCTTCGATGTCCGAAAAGCTGTGTCCCACTGCTTCATCCGCTTCCCACAGCTGCAGCTCCCGCATTCCAGGGGTATCAATGACAATCCCCCCGTTTTTTAACAGAATGAGTTCTCGGTGAGTTGTCGTATGCCTCCCTTTATCATCGTCTTCTCTGATCGTTTTTACTTCCTGTTTCTTTTCACCGTAAAGCGCATTCGTCAATGTGGATTTTCCTACTCCGGAAGAACCGAGCAGGGCAACGGTTTTGCCCTCTTCCAGATAAGCGGAAAGCTGCTCCAGCCCCTCTTCTTTTTCCGCACTGATCGCATGGATGGGAACACCCATCGCCACCTCTTCCACTTCCCTGATTTTTTCATCGATATCATCACAAAGGTCAGCTTTACTAAGTACAATCACCGGGTTCGCTCCGCTTTCCCATGCCATCAGCAAGTATCTTTCTATCCGTCTTAAATTAAAATCGGTATTCAGTGCATTGACGAGCAGAACCGTATCCACGTTTGCCGCTACTATCTGCTCTTCTGTCGTATGTCCTGCCGCTTTTCTTGAAAATTTACTTTTACGCGGAAGAATCGCATGAATGGAAGCTTTGTTCTCCTCTGGCCTAGCGGCAATTACAACCCAATCCCCAACAGCAGGGTAATCCTGACGTTCAGATGCCAAATGGCGGAGCTTTCCCGTCACCTCGGCGAGGAGCTCCCCGTGCTCTGTGAATAAGCGGTACATGCCCTTATGCTCAAGTGCCACCTTGCCGACTGAAAAGTTTTCTTTATCAAATGCTGTGAATGGTTCTTGAAAAAACAGGTCCCAGCCTAATTGTTTTAAATTCAATTTGTTTTCCTCCAATGATTAAATGATTAATTTTAATAAAATAAAAAAGACCGGCGCACCGGTCTTGATGATTCTGCATAGTCACAGAAATCCAGATCAATAAAAACCCGCGAGCTGTCCACAGCCCACGGGTAAAATCACTTAACCATTGAAATCCTTCAAAGAAATTAAATGTCCATAATACCGGAGGGCTGAGATATGAAATTAACATAAATAGTGGCGTATTCTGTAACAATGCTCATATAACATACCTCCTTAAAGACTCTTTAATAATCTAACTATAGTATAAGTATGCAGGATTTGTAAATGGGTTATTCAAAAATTCAAAAAATAAACCTGAACAGCCTTAGCCATTCAGGTTATTTATGGTTTATCTGTGACGGATCCAGATGGCACCTGCAGAATTGTCTTTCGCTTCACCGATCACGTGGAACTGCAAGCCAAGGTTAGGAACCTTGCGCCCAGCGTCATCGATGACACCGTCTTCTGCGCTGCCATTATAATCTGTCATATCGATGTATTGTTTGGAATCATCGAATGAAGTTACGCCTTTGGAACCTTTGTAGTCAAAGATTCCTCTGGAAGGTGAGTTGATATACCAAGCCGGAGCTTTGTCAAAAGAGAATGCAGCATCTGCAACTTGGTAACGTGTAGAATCTTCAACTGTAGGCTTGCCGTTTAAAGTACCGACGATCGCTTTTGGATGAGAATCTACTACTCCTAAGAAACCTTCACCTGGATGCGGGCCGGTCCAGTTATCGGAGAAACTGTCATCTGCATACCATACAAGCATACCGGTATTGTATTTTACACCGCGGGCAAATTGAAGGGCTTTATCTGCTCCAGCGTAGTTTCTCCACTCGATGTAATAGTTGTTCTTCTTGAAGTCGATGCCGTCAGAGACCTTAGCACCACCGGAGAATGTTAATTTTGGAGTTCCTTCAGCGTCATCTGAAAGTACAACATTTCCATCTACATTTACAGCCAGGTTATCCATGGCAAAGCCGTTCATCGCAAGGCCGCCATCTGTAACATATTCAAATTGAACTTTAACTTTTTGGCCTTTATAAGAAGAAAGGTCATATGACTTGTCGACCCATTGGCCCTTCGTTGTATCAGCGCCATTGTCTTCATCTACAATTTCATCACCAAATGTGTCAATCGTTTCGGTTGTTCCGTCAGCTTTTACGACTTTAACATATAGGTAGTCATAATCTGCTTCAATTTCATAAAGTGTTTTAAAGTCGATTTTTGCATTTGTTGCATTAGTCAAATCAATCTCCGGCGTCGTCATCGCCGTATGAAGATCATCACCTTTTGTACTGTAAAAATATTTCTGGCCGAAAGCTGGTTTAATGCCTTGAACCCTTTTATCCGGCAAGTTTACTTTTACGATACCCGGATTGTTCGATTTGGTTACAGATTGATCCACCTTTGTAAGAACGCCAATTTTGTTGATCTTGCTGTAATCAACTTCCTGAATGTTGGCCCAGTTTCCGCCAATGGTTTTTTGGAAGAAATCTTTGTTTTGTGGTGAAAAACTTGTTGGTGTTGTTCCTGCAATATTTCCGTTCCAGCTTCCGCCGCTCATAATAGACCAGGAAGCTACCGGTTCACCGTCACCGGTATATTGAGTATCATACTCATCCGGGAGTCCTAGATCATGGCCAAATTCGTGGGCGAATACCCCGACTGCTCCATCTTCCGGTTCTACCGTATAATCAAAGGCAGCCATTTGCCCTTTCCAATAATCAACGCTGGCTTTTGTATCTGCAACCGGATACACGCTTCCAAGGTTCCAGCGGTGAGACCAGATCGCATTGTCGCCAAGCTTTCCGCCGCCAGCTTCCTGTCCACTGCCTGCATGGATAACCATCAAGTGGTCGACTAATCCGTCCGGTTCGTTAATGTTTCCATCGCCATCAATATCATAGATATCAAGATTGTCATAGTCTGCTAGATTGATTCCAGCCTTAACCGCCGCATTCAATGAGTCCTTAATGAAATCACGCGGCCCTAACGGCAGCTGATTATCATTGCCGCCTTTTGGTGAGTCATCACCATAATCAGCCGCTTTTCCAGGAACAGTGAGCCACGGAGATACCGTACCTTCTACTGTATAACTCCCGCCGGATTGCTCTTCGTAATATTGTTTAAATGTCTCTACCTTTGAACCGTCAAACAGTTCGAACGGCTTGTCCCCGAACAGCATGTCTTGATAGTGCTTCTGGTTAAAATCCTTCGCATACATATAACCAGGCTCTTGCTCGACGTTATTGTGCTTGAAATCAGAGTACTCGGCCAAAAGCACAAGCACCTTATCTTTTCGGACGGGTCCGTTGTATTTTTTCCCTTTAGCCGGGTCTACTTTTACAAACCCATTCGGAAGACCTTTTTGGATTGTAGAGTGGCTATTGTTCAATTTTTTTGATAGCTTCTGTTTTTGTTTATAAAGGAAATCTTTTGCCTTAAGGTCAAAATTTTTCTTGCTTGATGATGCAGAAGTGCTTACCTGCACTCCGCCAACTTTTTCATTTTTTCGTGCTATGTACTTCTGAACAGCTTTAGCGGTATCCACTTTTGAAGCATCTTTTGAAATAACCCCGCGGTCTTTCAAGGCTTTTGCAAGTCTGTCCTGATCCACAACGTTTAAATCGATGGGTGCAAATGCAGACGATTTCCCCTTGTCTGGCTGTGCATCGCTAGCAAATGCTGCAGGTGACATTAGACTCAGCGAAAGCCCGGCAATTAAGAGCGATGAGCCCAATTTCTTAGACCAATTTCCCAATTTAACCCCTCCTGTTTTGAACAGCATGAATTTTCTGTAATCTATCTTTCTAAACGTAACATATTACTTAGGTAAAGAGGATTGTACTATATTACTAAAATAGCAAATATTTCTTATAACTTATTAGGTCTAAAGTTCTACAAAGCCCTTCCATTTAAAAATAGAAGAGCTTTATAGATTACTTATAGATTACTTATAGATTACAATTGCTCCTACTGAATCATCAGATGCTTCCCCATTCACACGAACCTTCAGACCATAATTGCCTATATTGCGGCCCGCATCCTGCATAAATGGATTCGCAAATGATTTGCTGTCGTCAAACAATGATACTGCTGATTGACTTGGTGCAGACAACATTTGAACACCTGGGTAATCAATTTTCAGACCAGAAGTTTTATCCAGTCCAAAAGCTGCATCCGCAATATGAAAGCTTGTGCTTGCCTCTGCTCCAGTGTTCCATTTCAAATCATTAATATGAGAGTCGACTACGCCGAGGAATCCATCTCCAGGGTGAACGCCTGTCCAGTTGTCAGTATAGGTAGGATCCACATACCAAACGACAAGACCGCCATCATAGCTCATAAGAGAGCGTCCGCGTTTGATGTGGGCAAGACCCTCATCGACACCTTGATGATTTCTCCATTCCAGCAAATAGTAGTGATCGCTGTACTTGTTGCCGTCTGACTTTTCAAAGCCTTTCAGCGTAAATGCAGAAGGATCTTTTTCAGCTCCATCATCTACTAAAGCTGTTCCGTCAGCTACGACTTTAATGTTATCTGCGAAGAATCCGGCTTGGCTTGTACCCCAGTCTGTTGCCGAACGAAGGCGAAGCTGGATTTTCTTGCCTTTATATGCAGACAGATCAAAGGACTGGGACTGCCATCCGTTAGAGTTACCAGTAAATCCTGGCATAGAATTAAGAATGGTAGGATAGCCTTCAGGAACAACGTCAGAACGCGTGTTGTTGTTTCCTAGCGATTTCCATGTAGCCCCATTGTCATCTGAAACTTGTACAAAAGCAAAATCCCATTGTTCCTCAATGTCATACCAAGCATCAAATGTAAGAGTGGCAGATTGCTTGCCTGTCAGATCTACGTTCGTCACCATAGAGTTGTCGATCTCGTCTGCCTGGCCGCCCCAGAACTGATAAGAGCCTGTTTTTGGTGTGTTGATTGGCGTCTTTTTCTTCGGCAGATTCACTTGAATAGCCTGATGATTATCACCATTTGGTGTATTGGCCTGATCTAAAAGGAATTGTGCTCCTTTAGTCGACAAATCTTTCCAGTCAACAATAGTAGGATTTGTCCAGTTTCCGCCAAGGGTAGTTTGGAAATAAGATTTCGCCCATGGAGAGAATCCAGTCGGTTCTGTACCTGGCACTTTACCAGCCCAAGATCCACTTGACATGATGGACCAGTATCCAACCGCTTCGCCAGTTCCAGAGTAAATCGTGTCGTATTCATCCGGAAGACCAAGGTCATGGCCGTATTCATGTGCGAAAACGCCTGTCGCGCCATCTTCAGGCATCATGGTGTAATCGTAGAATCCAGGAAGCCCTTTTCCAAGTCCGTCCGGATCAAAAAATTTAGCAGAACGGTGGGACCAAATCGCGTTGTTACCGAGTGAACCACCGCCAGCTTCCTGTCCCATACCCGCATGGATAATCTGCAGGTGGTCAACAAGGCCATCCGGCTCCCAATAGTTACCGTCTCCATCTAAATCATGCGGATCTTCTAAATCATAGTCTTGAAGCGGTATTCCAGCATCTACAGCTGCCTTATACACGTCCACTACAAGCTGCTTAGAGCCGCCAGGTGTCACATTGTCATGGCCGCCGGATGCTCTATCCGCACCATAAAATTCAGCATTACCTGGAACCTTCAGCCATCCGTAAGCTTTACCTTCAATGGTATAGGAACCGCCGGATTGCTCTTCATAGTATTGTTTTTGCGAAACAAAATCTTCACCGTTAGGCCCTTTAACTCCATTTTCACCAAAGATCATATCTTCATAATGCTGCAAGTTATAGTCTTTGTAATAGTTATCTGTTTCGTTTGGCTTAATCTTATTATGAGGGGTATCTGCGTATTCAACAGTCAGTGTCAGCAGTTTTCCTTTCCTAATAACCTCTCCTTTTCCGTGGTCATTCACCGGATCAGGCTGCTTCTTGTATTGCCCTTTCTTTTTCCCGTTTCCATGAAGGAGGCCATTTGTGAATCCTTTGAACTCTCGCTGCTTATCAGCAGCTGCGGCTTTAGCTTTTGGAGCAAGAGGATCCTTCTCTTTCACAGCATCCTGTTTTCCTTTTAGTTCAAGGTAAGCATGAAGCGCCTTTTGTTTCTCCTTTTCAGAAGCATCCTTGGAGACGACTCCTTGTCTAACGAGCAAATCTATTAATTTATCAACATTCACAATCGCCGGATCTAGTGCTGAATGACTATTTCCATAATGATTTGAAACCGTTTCCTGCATCGCCGTTTTTGCTTTCGCGTCTAAAGACCCTGTAAACATGGATGTGGAAACTAAACCTAATGATAACCCTGTAATCGTTAGTGATGCTCCCAATCTCTTACTCCACTTTCCCAAATGTACCCCTCCTGATAGAAGATAATGAATATTTTGTTATTTATTTCTATATAAAAGTATCATACACCCGGTAATTTGAAATGCTACTAATTTACCATTGTTAGAATATTTTTACTAGTTTGAAAACACAATTGTGCATACAGAAAGGACTGCCGCCTCATAGGCAAGAGTTCACAAGGTTCTTATGAAGTATTATTGAAAAGAAAAAACCAGGGGAGTATCCCCTGGCTGATTATTACTCGTCTGAAGAATCTTGATCTTCAGTAGCAGTGCGAACAGTTGGCAGAACCACATTCTTATTCATATCGTCTGACTTCTGATCTTGATCTTCTTCTTGATCGGTTTCAGGCGCTACGGCTTTAACCGCAGATTGATCAGAAGCATGTTGTTTTGCTTTTCCGCTGGCTTTTTCAGATGCATTGGACTGGACTTTGTTTTCGATAGAGGCATTTACTTTTTCATCGACTCCATCGTTTTCGCCTTCAAGGTCTTCCGGAACGGTAACAACAATCTCTGTATCCGCTTCTTCCTGATCCTTGACCTGATGTTCTTCTGTTACAGGTTCAGAAGGTTTTACTGCAGGCACGGCATGAACTGCTGAGTTAGGGGCTGCATGTTCTTTTGCATTCTCAGCATGAAGAGCTGCTTGTGAAAAATGTTCCTTCTTTTCCTTCTTTTCCTTCTTTACTTTTACTTCTTTAACAGGCTTCGCCTTTTTAACTTTTTTCGGTTTAACTTTTACAGCTTTCACTTCTTTTTCTTCCTGTTTTTGCACTTTTGGCCTTTTCACTTTTTCTTCATGTTTAACACCATGGACTGCGGAGTGTGTGTTTGCTTTTTCTTTTGCTCTCTCGCTCGCTTTTTGCGGTGCTTGAGGTGTTGTTACATACGTTTTTACTGCTTTTTCACTGTGATGGCCTGGTGCTGCCGAAGTCGCTCCTCCTCCAGCTAATGCTGCGATAGAAAGTGTCCCTGCAAATACGAAAGATTTAATTAACATACCGTTCCATTTTTTCATGATTGATTGCTCCTTCAATTCTTTTTTTATTTTTTTATTTATAAAAGATTTGAAAGAGCATTTCGGGTGGCTGGGATGGAGGAGCATTCACCCATTGGCTTTTAAGAAAATCCTTGTTTAATGCACACAGCAGCATTGCTGAAGAGCCGGTTACCCGATCACTGTCCATTATGTATGCTTTAAAAGTAAACAGAGAGGATGCTTGCCCTCCGCTGTCCCCATTGTGGCCGGCATGGCCGGAAGACGGTGGAGCACCCGGCAGAATCACCTTCGAAGATGGGTTTACAGGAATCTTTTCCGAAAACGGTTTCAAAGGTTTACTCGGCACTTTTTTTCGATGAATCTTGGGTTCATCGTGCTCAGTAACCTTCGCTGTTTTATGGATTTCCCTTTTTACAGAAGCAGCAGACTCAACTTCCTTAAATACATCCACTTTTTCTTTGCCTACCGGACTCGCAACAGCACGTCTCATTTCTTTCTTTTTGTGCTGTACAGGTTGAACAGCCTTCTTGAAATCCCCTTTATTTCGTTCCGGCTCACGGCTGGCTTTTGTAGCTTGAGGAAGTGTATTGGTTTTCTGAGGAGCTCTTTTCACCGCCTTACCCGGACGGTGAGAAGGCAATGCCTTCTTATTTACCTTTTCCTTATGGCTCCTTACTGGTCTTGCAGGTGTCGTCTTTTCTTTCTGATGAGTTCTGGTTTTAACCGTTTTTCTGCTGTTCTTCGTTGGTTTATTCTTATCCTCATCCACTTTATTTACCTTTTGCACCATTTCCAGCTTATTAGGCTGCTTAAAGGAATGTTGATCTTCTTTCGCCGCCGATACTTGCTGCGGAAGGAAGAGCAGAGCCGCGGCAGCAGCTCCTGCGATAAAAAAGCTTATACTTTTCATCTTTTCACCTCCCTTCCTTTTTCTATTTAAAAGATACTGTCGATGGCCGCGTTTTTTGTCGGTGACTTGAAAAAATAGTCGATTATTCCTATAAATGACTTCAATAGGAGGAATGGGAAACACAATGCAAGAATAAAACTTAGAAAAGGAGGGATGAAAGATGGCTGCAAAATCTTTCGTTGAGAAGTATAAAGAAGATCATCAGCATCCCATGAATAAACTTACACATACGATAGGAATACCGATGATCGTTGTCTCGCTGCCGCTCTTATTCTGGTTGTGGAAAACGGCACTCACTCTGTTTATCCTCGGCTGGGTGCTTCAGTTTATCGGACACCTCTTTGAGGGCAAAAAGCCTTCTTTTCTCAGCAACCCCGTCTATCTTCTTGTCGGACCGGTCTGGTACGTTAAAAATATTCTTACAGGAAAAGCCTTTAAAAAAGACCAAACAGAAAAACCGCACCTGTAAAGGAGCGGTTTTATTCATTTTCTATTTACTTCGTTCGATAGCTTCGACAAGCTCGGAAAGCTCTTCCCAGCGGTTCATGGCTTCCTCCAGCTTAGCTGCTACTTCCTGCTGCTCACGGAACAAACCATCGATCGTGCCGAAATCGCTTCCCGCTGATGCAATCTGACATTCAATCTCCTCATGCTTCTCTTCCAATTGAGCAATGACATCCTCAATCGTCTCCCATTCCTTTTGTTCTTTGAAGGACAGCCTGCGTGGTTTTTCCTTCTTCGGTTTGGCCCCAGCGGGAGTCTCTGCTTTTACAGAAGAAGCCAGTTCCTCTTCCTGCCTCTTTTGTTCCAGATAAGCCTTGTAATCCCCGTCAAAGCGCCGGACCTCTCCATTGCCCTCAAGTGCGAAAAGATGTTCCATCGTCCGGTCAAGGAAATAACGGTCATGGGAAACCGTTATGACTGCTCCGGGGAAATGTTCAAGATAATCCTCTAATACCGATAGTGTCTCAATGTCCAGATCGTTCGTCGGCTCATCCAGGAACAGGACATTGGGCTCACCCATCAAAACCCGCAACAGATAGAGTCGCCGTCTTTCTCCACCTGATAATCTCGAAATATAGGTCCACTGTGCACTCGGTGGAAACAAGAACCGTTCAAGCATCTGGGAAGCGGTAATGGCCTGCCCGTCCTTCGTATAAATGACATCCGCCGCTTCACGTATATATTCTATCACCCTCAGATTCTCATCCATTTCCTCATGGTTTTGTGTATAGAATCCCAGTTTAACCGTTGGCCCGGTTTCAACTTGGCCAGAATCAGGCAGTATTTTGCCGGCAAGAATGTTCAGCAATGTGGTTTTCCCGCTGCCGTTCTTACCAATAATGCCGAGTCTGTCGTCAGGCATGACCAGATAGCTGAAATCGGAAAAGAGTGTTTTCTCTCCGAATGATTTTGAAATACCCTCGATTTCCATGACTTTCTTCCCCAGCCTTGCTGAGCCGATCGCCATCTCCATCTGGCCTTTTTGTGCAGGCCCTGTTTGCTCCTGAAGAGCTTCAGCGCGCTGAATTCTCGCTTTCTGTTTCGTTGTACGTGCTTTCGCCCCTCTTCTCAGCCAGGCCAGCTCACGGCGAAGCAGGTTTTGGCGTTTTTGTTCAGATGAGGCTTCACGTTCTTCACGCTCCGCTTTTTTATCCAGAAACATTTCATAGTTTCCTTCATAGCTGTAAAGGTTTCCGCTATCGAGCTCGATCATGCGGTTCGTTACCCGGTTCAGAAAATAACGGTCATGGGTAACCATGAGCAAGGCGCCCCGGTATTTCGCAAGGTAATCTTCCAGCCATTCCACTGTCTCGTTGTCAATATGGTTGGTCGGTTCATCCAAAATAAGCAGATCAGCAGGCTGAATGAGCGCCCTCGCAATAGCGACCCTCTTTTGCTGGCCCCCTGAAAGGGTACTTACCTGCTGTTCCAAAGACGTTATACCCAGTCTGGTCAGGACGGTTTTTGCTGTTGTATTCGTGTCCCATGCATCCATGGCGTCCATCTTCTGCTGCAAAGAAAACAGCTGATTCTGATATTTCTCATTTTCGGGATCGCTTTCCAGACGTTTAATCGCCGTCTCATATTCGCGGAGCAGCTGCATCAGGGGAGAATTTCCGTAGAAGACTGCATCAAGCACCGTCACTCCGTCATTAAAGACAGGAGATTGCGGCAGGTATTCTATATGAAATTCATTGGCGTGCACAATTTCCCCTGTATCTGCAGTCTCCATTCCCGCAATGATTTTAAGAAGAGTTGATTTTCCGGTTCCGTTTACTCCAATGATGCCGATTCTTTGTTTTTCGCTGATCGTGAAGGATATTTCTTTAAATAGCGTTTTGTCCCCATAGCTTTTTGATATATTTTCCACCGATAGTATACTCATTTTCATTCATACCTCATATCATTAGTTATCTGCCTCTATTGTATCAAAGATTAACAAGATGGCTCCAACTAAAGGAATTTTATCGGGTGAAAGGAAACAATTTCAAAAATATGGTTTAATGTAAAGAGATCACGGCAATTAATCTATTGTCCGATTATGGCGAAAGGGGGGAGAAATGTGATGAGGAATGATCCATTTGATGCGGTCGGTATGTTTTTCGGCTTGTTTGGTATTCTTTATGTGTTAGTGGCTTTATTTATGGTTGTATTAACGATCGTTTTTATCTTTAAAGCCATGGGCTTTATGAAACGAAAAAACGAAGCGGACCGCCTTACCAATGAAAGGCTTGAACGTTTGATTCAGCTTCAATCCAAACAGGAAATTGATCCTTATAAGGTTCAGGAATAGTACATAAGAAAAAGGATTACGCAATATAATGCGCAATCCTTTTTTATTGGCCTTGTTAATGCATATTGGTGATATTCTTTCCTAACGGACATCGCATACTGCTGCTTTAAAGAGGCCCTCAAGTCTTTTTTATGACTAACATAGCTTTTTTATTAAAGCTGATCAATCACCATCAAAAATATTAAAGAGGCCTTTGGCGAGGCTTCCTTCATCTTTGGACTGAGGAATCGCCGCGAATACCCTGCTCGCGAGTCTACTGAACGGCAAGGACTGAATCCACACTTTCCCGGGACCTCTTAAGGTAGCAAAGAATAACCCTTCACCGCCGAATAATGCGGTTTTTACTCCCTTTACCATCTCAATGCTATAGTCTATGTCCTTCGTCATCGCAACAAGACAGCCTGTATCCACACGCAGCACTTCTCCAGGCTCCAGTGTTTTTTCATGAATGGTTCCGCCGGCATGAACGAAAGCCGTTCCATCGCCTTCCAGCTTCTGCATGATAAATCCTTCACCGCCGAAAAAACCTGTACCAAGCTTGCGCTGAAGTTCAATTCCTACTGAGACACCTTTAGCGGCAGCCAAAAAAGCATCCTTCTGGCAAATGATCTTACCGCCATGTTCGCTCAAATCCATCGAAATAATTTTCCCCGGGTAAGGTGAAGCGAAGGAAACATGCTTTTTGCCTGAACCTTCATTCGTAAAGGTGGTCATAAACAGACTTTCACCTGTCAGCATCCGTTTACCGGCATTAAACAGCTTGCCCATTAACCCAGACCCTTGGCTTGATCCATCGCCAAAAATGGTTTCCATGCTGATGCCGTCTTCCATCATCATCAGGGCGCCTGCCTCAGCGACCACGGTTTCACTCGGATCAAGTTCCACCTCAACAAACTGCATGTCATCTCCATGAATCTTATAATCGATCTCATGATTGTTCATTTTGTCTTCCTCCTAAAGTATGTAAAAAAGTTACTGCCTCTTATACGGCTGATGACTTATTAAGTTTCACTTTAAGAATACTTCATTCTCCTCCTGTTTTCCTGTTTATAAAAAAACTTCCGAAATTAATAATCGGAAGCTTCCATATGTATCCCTATATGAATGAGTCTTACTGCGCTCCCTTTTTTGCGAGACCGGAACGCAAGGTATGACGAATAAACCATAAATTAATCAGTTCCACTTTCTTATTGTACTCTTTCATGTTCAAAGCGCCTTTCAGGTGTCTTTTTCGAATCAGAAAAAAGTACCTCTCGACAACCTGGCTGTAATCCATGTGATGCTCCTCCTCGCAAGTTACAATTAATAGTCTTCTGTACCCTTTATCGTTTTTTTCTAAGCTCGTTTTCCGCAAATTGGGGCAGACTATTGAAAAAGGAGGGATCATGTCGTTATGTCAGAAAAAGAAACAGATTATGAAGGCCGAAAAGAACTCTACCTCGATATCGACCGGATGATTAACGAAGGCATGGCTGGCGGTTCTGTCGCTCATGAATACGACTTAAAACAGATAAGTTATTCAACTGAAATCGGTGATGCAGAAGAACCCCCAATAAGACAGGATGAAGAAAACAAGTAAAAAAACAATCTGAAAAAGCAGGGTCAATTTGAAGTGACCCCTAAAAGTTAGACACGGTTATTTCATTAGGCAGCTCGCAGGGTATGAGTACGGTAT
>NZ_JBDPNU010000021.1:0-98307 GCF_050468105.1 Fictibacillus sp. NRS-1165 | reverse complement strand
CTTTCTGGACAGCCCCTTTTCATTTAAATCATTTGTAAAAAGAGTAAAAGAATCATCAAGAGTATGAGATATGAAAAGGTAAAACCGGTATTCCAATTGGATATGCGGTAAGGACTTTCATCCGTAATGGAAGCCATCATTCCAATGGTAGCATTAAAAGGTCCCATTAAGAAGGCTCCTACCGCTCCTCCGAGCATCGCCAACGTCAATAAAGAAGTGGAAATGTGGAGAGACGACGGGTCTAAAGCTTCAGCCATCAAAGCAAGCCCAACTGCCGGGTGTAGACCCGTAAACGCTAAAACGAGAGGAACCAACGGAATAAGAATTAAAAAAAGAAGGCTCCCTACTTCTTCCTTTACCATCAGTAACCCCTGGTTGAAAAAGTGATCAACATGAGAGAACTTCATGGAAGATATAAAAAAACCGGCAGACAAGAAAATGACAAACTGTCCGCTTAATTTTAGGATATGAGAGGAAAAATGCTCTTTTAGCTCTTTTATGAACGATTTCCTCTTTCCAAGAAAGGCGCTCCAACAAAAAGCAAAGGGAATGACGAGTAAGGTAACAATGTAAAGAAAATCAAACGAAGATTGAAAGTCTGCCAAGATCACCAATCCATTAAATAGGGCGATGGCAATCAATATTTTAAAGAACTTTCGGCTCCCTGCTTGTCCTGCTTTTTCCAATAAACCGGTCGCTACCTCATTTTCTCCTTTTAACAGGTTCCGATATCTTTTTCGAAAGATCATGGATGCAATAAACCAATCCAATAAGAGGCCGGCTACACTTAACGGAATGAGATACTTTAACATCGCTACCCATGATACACCGGTCATATCGACCACTATCCCTACTATAGGAGTGACCGGTGTCCAAAGCAAAGGCATGGCAAAGCCATGGGTTATCGCTCTGCTCATAAATCGTACTTCATGCTGAACCTGATAGGTGGTGACGGACGAACGAACCGTATAGTAGGTCATAGGCAAACTCGCCAGATTCATAAAACTGCTAAAAAAATAAGATATTCCGGAAGTGAGAAAGTACAATTGTTTGGAGTTGTGAATTTTCCTGAAAATAAGTTCTTCAATGGATTGAGCATAATTACCGATTTGAATAGGAACTGCCAAGATTGGGACCACCGCAAATAGCGCGAGTAGATTCATCATTGGTCCAAACGAAACCACGTAATCTTTCCATGTTGCACCGTTTGTGGCTAACATTAAAATTCCGCTGATCAAAAAGAAACTACTCATGATTTGAATAGCCCTGGATACCTTGGTGAAAGTTACAACCACAACGCATAAACACACGAGGGATAAAGTGAATTGCAAAAAGGGAAGTGGATTTACAATAGATAGTAAATAAAGAATAATGGATAGCCAAAAAAGAAACTTTCTCATAATATCACCAAGTTGTCATATTTTTCTGAAATTATATTATAAAAGTTAGAAAAAGGAAAGTAAAATCGGTCAGACAAACAAATAAACAATGGAAAGTTGTGTGATCTTCTCAGTTATCTGTCCTCGCATTTCCCCATTTGAACCAACCATTGAAAAAGTTATCTCTTTATACATGGATTAAGTAAGAAGATATCCAATTGTGTCTTTAGTCTCATTATGATTCTAAATCCAATATACTCTCCTCCAACCACTACCAAAAAGGTTTGTATAATCAGAAAAAGCCACCACCCTTTTATCATTAGAGAAGATAGCTTTATTCACAGCAACGATTGATCCAACATACTTCGATGATACTCTTAACTAGTATTAACCAATTCCTTATGCTTCTTCGTACGCTTTTTCTTGTATATTAAGAAATTCAATAACAGAGCTATTAAAGTAATCTGGCTCATCAACATTCGAAAGGTGCCTTCCCTTCGGAATTATGCGTAGTTCAGCCTTTGGAATTTTACTTACTATCAATTTTGATAGACGAATCGGGGTCTTAAAATCCTCTTCACCAATCAGAACCAATGATGGAACGGCTATCCTACTTAATTGTTCTTCTAAATTCACACGAAAACAAGACTCTGCAGAAGATTCATATATGCAAAGAGGCATTTCTGAAATGGCTTGTCGTAACGAGTGACGTATTGCTTTGGCTGAAGGCGAATTAGAAAGCGTACTATCCAGATATGTATCTGCATATTGGTCCATACCCTGTTCTTTGGCAACTCCAGCCGTTAACTCAATTTTTTCTGATACTGAGGAAGGACTAATCTTAGCAAATGTATCAGCCAAAATTAAATTTTGTACCCGCTCTGGGTATTTGAGCGTAAAGGCTATTGCCTTTACCCCTCCCATAGAAACTCCGCATAAAATGGATTTTTCTATTTTTAAATGATCTAGTAAATGAAGGAGATCCGTAACCCAATGATCAACACTTACTCCATTGTGACAGGACGATTTCCCATGACCACGAATATCTGGGACTATAACGTTGTAACCTTTTTCAGAAAATGCCTCAACCTGGTATTTCCATATTCGATGATCAGTTCCTAAGCTATGCAGGAGAACGATCGTTTTATCAGACTCCCCCGATTCTAAGTGGTAATATAATTCTTCACTTTCTATTCTTAAGTATGGCATAATAGTTCCTCCCTTTAAAAATTTATTAAGCGATCTCTGTTAGATTTAAAGAGTCGTCCTAACATCATTTTGCAACTTCGAAAACATCCTCTGACCAATCCGGCACCGCATTATGCCCAATAATGTTTGTTCTCCATTTTCGCAATGTCTTCTGACTGTTACTTTTAAAAGTCAACTTTAACTTCACTGTCGGATTTGTCGGTAAAAAGAACTTCTTACTCATATTCCTTTACATCGCTTTTTTACCATTAAAAAATACTTCACTCTTTTTTTATTTTTCTAGAATGATATCTATCGTTTGTTGTTTAACAACGAAAGATACCGCCATAAAACAATGAATATTACGAAATATTCTGTCAATAAATAAATTATAACTTATAAACTAAAAATGCGGCTACAAATGTTATTTATGCATAATTTAAACCCAAAAGGAGACATGCTTATACATGTCTCCTCATCCCAAAGGATGCTGTCTCATGTTATTTATTTGTTTGCAAATGCACCAGGCAACAATATTCCTAGTGCATGCAAAACTAAATTTCCGCACTCCTGACGATAGGAACAAAGATTGCAAGAATTAGAATTACGTAAACTTACAATAGTTTTCATTGATTGATTTTAAACTTTTCGAAACTAAATTAGGATAGGACTGGAAGTGTCTACAACTTACTTTATCTATAAATCATCTACGGATTTGCTGAAGACGAGGCTAAGACGATCGTCATTAAAAGTGAAGGCTTTGTGATGGGAATTTGCACTGCTTTTAAACGCTCATAATTGGCCCTCTGTCGGATCGCTCCTCGTTGAACTCCTGAAAATTCAGCATGGGATAAATGAACTTCTTAAATTCGGTGAATTCATTATTGGTAAGCGCTGGCCCATGCGATGGCGCGATCCGACTTTCTATCAAAAATGAGCCATGAGCTCCGGACCCCGCTGAATGGCATAAGGTACTGGATCTATCACGCATCGAAACTGGCAACTTGAAGATAGCCATTACTGAAGTTGAGCTTCTAACGGTTCTCCAGGAATGCGTTAAGATTGTTAAACCGATGGCCAAGAAGAAGAATATTAACATCGATGTACAGCGTGATCATTCCAATACGACGATGCGGGTGCTGGCGGATCCTGTACGCCTGAAGCAGATTTTCCTTAACCTGTTGAATAATGCGATCAAATATAACCGGGAATTTGGAAAGGTGTATCTCTACTGTCACCAGGAAGGCGATCATCAGGTGATCCAGGTGGAGGATACAGGTGTCGGTTTCTCAGCCTCCGAGTATAATAAAGTGTTTGTTCCTTTTTATCGAATTGAAGGTTCCAAGGAGGAGGGGACGGGGATTGGGCTCTCGCTGGTCAAACAGCTTGTCAATCTGATGGATGGAAAGATTTCTGTGACCAGCACGAAAGGAAAAGGAAGCAATTTCAAGGTCACTCTGCCTGTTCCGAGATAATTCTTTTATATAAGTCCAGTTCCTGCTAATTTAAATCCTTCACCGATACGGCAAAAGGCATCGTTCACGGTCCTTTTTTAGTCTTCTAACGGAAACCTGCAAAAAATCGGAGCGATTAGAATATCAACCTTTTTAAAAACATAGAGATAGGATCGCACTGCTTTTTAGCGTTGCAACTAACTACTGAAAAAATAAAAATCAGAGCCTATGATAAAATCCGACAATTCTTATCAAATTTTGAAAATTTTGAATTGACTCACTAATAGAAAGAAATTATAATGGCGAAAAGGTTTCGCACAATTTGTCCTTTAAGCAGAAGGAGGCGTGCAGAACCCTATGAACTCAAATATCAAAGATGTAGCGCGGCATGCTGCCGTTTCTATTAGTACGGTCTCAAGGGTAATGAATATGCCCGATAAAGTAGCCAAAGAAACGAGAGACAAAGTCCTGAACGCAATAAGGGAGCTTAATTACATGCCCAATGCGTTGGCGAGGGGGCTGATATTCAAAAGGACAAAATCTCTCGGTGTACTCATTCCTGACATTTCGAATATGTTTTACTCCGAAATGTTACACGGAATGGAGGCTGCAGCTCATGAACAGAACTACAACCTGATTTTGTGCAATACCGATAACAACAAAACGAGAATGATGGAAAGCCTGAGCGTCTTGAAAGAGAAACAAATTGATGGATTGATATTTACTAGTGAACCGATCTATCCCGATTATCATGAATTGTTTCTTAAGCTTCAGATCCCCATTGTCCTGGCTGCTACACACAGCCTTGAGTACGATCTCCCGTCCGTTAAAGTCAATGACGTGCAAGCGAGCTACGACGCGACGGAATATTTGATCAAAAACGGCCATCGCCAAATTGGTATGATCTGTGGGTCCATTACAGACCAGGTGACCGCGATGCCCCGCCTTCAAGGCTTTCTTGGGGCCCTTAAGGTCCATCAAATGGAAGCTGACATGGAAAAGCTGGTCGAGTTTGGGTCCTACAAGTTCGAAGATGGTTACCATTCCATGCATAAACTGCTTGAAAAGTATCCCGATATTACGGCGGTCTTTGCGGCTGGCGATGAAAGGGCGCTAGGCGCGATCTCGTACCTGCACGAAAAGGGAAAGTCAGTACCCGAGGATATCTCGGTCATTGGGTTTGACAACTTGAGATTATCCCAAATGTCCATACCAAAACTGACAACTGTCGGACAACCCCTCTATGAAATCGGATATTTGGCAGTGGAAAAGCTGGATCATTTAATCCAGAAGGAGCATGTACCAGAATTACGGACATATGTGGACCACCAAATTGTGGAGCGACAATCAGTAAAAACGAGGAACCATGAGTCTGTTTGATGCCGAGCCCTTTTTTATCCGCTATGAAAAGCTTTTCATAGCATGACAAGTATTTTTCAGTATTCAGTTTTGTCAATAATCAGTAGATTTTAGCACACCATCCCTATCAGAACGGAGAGGATAGAAATTGCGAGTGAATTTTAAACAAGCGCTTAGTTATGGTGCCGGTAATTTCGGACTTAATCTATTCTTTAGCTCTGTATCAACCTATCTTTTGTATTTCTATACAGACAATATGGGAATCACCGCTGCGGCTGCCGGCACTTTGATGTTTGCGGCACAGCTCGTCAATTTGATCATTAACCCAACAATGGGCGTTCTGGTAGATCGAACGAATAGCAGATGGGGCAAGTTCCGCCCTTATTTCCTGTTTGGCTGCATTCCTCTCGCCGCAATCGGAGTTATGATTTTTACTGTCCCTTCTTTGGACACATCAGGCAAGCTGCTTTATGCATATATCACCTACATTCTTTTTAATATCATCTACTCCGTTATCAATGTACCTTACAGTTCAGTCCTTGCCAGCATGTCCAATGATTATCAAGTCAGATCGCAGATTTCCTCCATCAAGGTATTTCTCGGACAGTTCGGAGGACTCTTCGTAAGCAGCGCCACCCTTCCGTTAATCCATCTCTTCGCAACAGAAAAAGCTGGATTCCAAATGGTGTACATTGGTTATGGTGCGATTCTGATTCTTACCCTCCTGATTACGTTCCTGGGCACCAAAGGAATTGGCCATACTCCACGAGACACGCCAAAATCAGAAACCGCACCTCTAACTTTATCCAAACAAATGAGCACGGTCTTCCTCAACAAATATTTACTGCTGTTGCTCAGCTTTATTTTTGTATTCCAATTAACCTTAATTACGAAAAATTCATCTGTATTGTACTTTTTTAAATATAATATGGGTCAGGCCGATATGTTTTCTGTGTACTCACTGGTTGGATTTGCGATTCAGCTTGTCGGCATTGTAATAAATCCCTTTCTTGTAAGCAAAATCGGCAAAAGAAATGTCGGCATCATCAGCCAATTTCTCATCATCTTCAGTCTGCTCGGATTTTATTTCACAGCATCCAGCGTGTCTATGATATTTATACTGGGGGGTATAAGCTATTTAGGATATGGCATGGCCATACCTCTCTTGTGGGCCATGGTCCCTGATACGATTGAATACGGGGAATGGAAGACCGGTGTACGGGCCGAGGGTACGATTTATTCTACCTTTATCTTTGTTCAACTGTTCGCCCAGGCCATCTCTGCCAAATTATCAGGAAGCATTCTGTCTGCAGTGGGTTATGTCCCCAATGCCGTTCAATCCGAAGGTGCTTTAAACGGGATAAAAGCCATTGTCAGTTTGATCCCGGTAACTGGTGCAATTCTTTGCGTGATTATTCTTGCGATGTACGGTCTTAATGAAAAAATGTTTACAAAATATGTGGAAGAGATCGCTTCTCGCAAGGTCTCGTTATCTACAGATGACCAGAAAACCATCCATGCGAAGTAAAAATGAGAAATGTAAAGAGAGGAGAACACTATGACAAAGCCTAATATTATTTTGATGATTTCACATGATACGGGTCGTTACCTGGGCTGCTATGGCCGACAAGTCGCAACTCCAGCCATTGATAAGATAGCAGACAATGGGGTCAGGTTTGACAACTATTTCTGCTCCGCACCTCAATGCAGTCCGAGCCGCGGCAGCATTATGACCGGTTTGTACGCGCATAACCACGGCATGATAGGCTTATCCCATTTAGGCTTCACCATCACTGAAGATAAAACAACGCTCCCGAAGGAACTCGACAAAGCTGGTTATGAAACCGTTTTGATCGGATTGAGTCATGAAACGATCGGGCAGCCTGGAGGGAGTGCATTCACGTCCTCCGGAAAACTTGGATACAAAAGAATTATTGAAGTGGGAGGCCCCGGAAACCCGGATGGTAACCTGGCGCCGCTTGTGGCTGATAAAACGATTCAATTTTTGCATGAGCAGGCTTCCTCAGGCCAGGAATGTCCGTTCTTCGCATCTGTTGGTTTTTTTGAAACTCACCGCGATTTTGATGCCTACGAACCACAGGCAGATCCTGATGATTCCATTGCTGTACCGGATTATTTGCCGGACACACCAGAGGTACGACGCGACCTAGCCCAATTCCAGGCGTCCGTTAAAACATTGGATGAAGGCATCGAACGAATTCACCGTGCCCTTCAGGAAACGGGACTTGATAAAAATACGCTGCTTTTGTACACGACGGATCATGGTATTGCATTTCCCAGGGCAAAAGGGACCTTGTTGGATGCAGGATTGGAAACTGCCTTAATCATGAACTGGCCAGGGGGGGTCCATGGCGGAAAAGTGCAGGAGGAACTGCTTTGCAATGTGGATTTGATGCCAACCTTGCTTGAAGCGGCGGGGGCGGACATTCCTCCGGGATTGGATGGCAGAAGTTTCTTGCCTCTGCTAAAAGAAAAGCCTTTTACACCCAGGGAGGAATTTTTCTGCGAATTAACGTGGCACGATCGTTATCATCCTATGAGGGGTATCAGAACCGATCGTTACAAATATATTCGAAACTTTGAAGATGGCCCGGCAGTCTATCTTCCCCTCGATATTCATCGCAGTTTATCCGGACAGTCGGTCAGGGATGACTATTACACCCCCAATGTATCAGAAGAACTATATGATTTACTCTTGGATCCATTGGAAGAACATAATCTCGCGAATAATGATGAATATGCGGAGCTGTTGCAAGATTTAAGAGGCCGTGTAGAGGAATGGATGCTCACAACCAATGATCCTCTCCTAAAAGGAGCCGTTCCAGGAAAGGAAGCCCCGGAATGGCAGCAAGAAGTGGACAAGGGAACGACTTACAAGGGCCGAGAACAGGAGATATCATCCAGAGGACAAAAAAATTCGTAGATTGATAGCTACACTTGGAAATTCGGAGGAGGTTATCCATGAATTCTAAACCCACTCATGCCTGCTGCGCGGCAGGCAGACGAGAAATCGAATCCAATTTACCCGGAATATCCAAAAAGGACAAGCCTTCACTCCCCGTCTCCGACTCATTAGAAAAATCGCATGCAAAAACTCATATGGTCCACTTGTCTGGAGGCGATTTTCTGATGGGTAGTGAAGATGATGAAGGTTTTACAGCAGACGGTGAAGGCCCTGTTCGCAGGGTAAAACTTCGACCCTTTTATATCGATCCCTATGCGGTCAGCAACAAACATTTCGCCCGCTTTATTGAAGACACAGGATATATAACAGAAGCCGAACATTTTGGCTGGTCCTTTGTTTTTCATATGTTTGTATCACCTGCGGTCGCACGCACTGTGACTCAAGTCCCCCGGGATACGCCATGGTGGCTGCCAGTGTCCGGTGCCAACTGGAAACATCCTGAGGGACCGGATTCCAACCTTTCCTTACGTATGGATCATCCTGTCATTCATGTATCGTGGAATGATGCACTAGCTTACTGCCATTGGGCAGGTGTCAGACTGCCTACCGAAGCGGAGTGGGAATATGCCGCCAGAGGAAGGCTTGAGCAAAAAAACTATCCATGGGGCGATGAGTTAAAGCCGGAAGGTCAGCATCAGTGCAATATCTGGCAGGGCCAATTTCCGGTTAAAAATGATAGGAGCGATGGTTTTTTAGCAACCGCTCCTGTGGATGCGTTCCTGCCAAACGGCTTTGGTCTATACAACGTCTCAGGAAATGTGTGGGAATGGTGCTCCGATTGGTTCAGCCCGAATTTCCACCTCACTGCGTCGAGGATAAATCCTGTCGGACCTCCAAAAGGAAAATCACGCGTCATACGAGGCGGTTCCTATTTATGTCATAAATCCTACTGCAACCGATACCGCGTAGGCGCACGGAGTCATAATACACCCGACAGCTCATCCGGAAATATAGGTTTCAGGTGTGCAGCAGATGCATGACTAATATAAAATAAAAGTCCTTTAAATTTTTAAGCCATTACTTTTGGAGTACCCTCAACTAAAAAACACATATAATAGCAGGGTAATTCGCATATGAATTCACTCTGCTTTTTGTTGTTATTACCAAAGAAAAAAGACCGATTTAGTTCGGCCTTTTGCAGCACTCTCTAATAAAATGATATTTATTAAAGATACCTGTATTGTTATGGCTAATTACAAACCGTTGAAAAAAATTATGTGGATCTTTAGACATTGTAAATGAAGTGCCCGACCAATACTGCCTGTTGAATTTGTGGCGAAGACTAATATAACCTGAACGGTATTGTTCCCCTTTATCTTGTAAAAATCTTTCAAAATTAAGTGAACCATCTTCATTCAGGGATGCCACAATGCTGAAAAGATAATTATTAGGGCTCTTTTTCTTTTATACTTTAACAAAAGATAGTGGTCTTCTGTTTTTTCTTTTTTGATTGACGTAATTTAAAACATCCTGTGATAGTGTGGCATTACCATTGAGGTCTTTCGCAACATAATACAAGAATTTAGCCATATCTTCCTTGCGATACTTATCTAGCTCAGGTCTCAAGGTTTCTACAGTTGTTTTTGCCCTATCCCTATCCAAAAATGGTACAAAGTCATTTACTTGGTGTGCTAAATGTAAAGATAACTCTGCGGTGGTTTCTCGGTAAGAGGTTCCTCCATTTTTCTGATATACATATTCCTTCTGAACTTCATTTAGAAATGATTGAAGTGCAAAACTATATTCTAGTGTTTTGACTTGACTCATGGTGTTTGCCTCCCTTCACTAGTTTTCTCATATCTTATTATACGACTTTTTCCTTAATAATATCCACTAATTGGTGTAAATTTAAATCAGGATGATTAGGATTTGTAACATATCCTCTATATTCTTCCACCATAAATAACAACTTTTCTAAATTACAACTTTCCAAAATCTGTGTTTCCCTTAAATCAAATAAGTCTTTTTCTCTTTTGGAAAAAATTTTTGTACAAGCGAGCATTTCAATGGTTGGGACATAGACGTTAATAGCGCTAAATTCAGCACTATCTATTTTGAATAGTGACTCTGTATCCCTGAAATCTTCCATAGGTGGGACTTCCATAACGCCTCCTACCACTTCGATACCCACATCACTTAATAATGCAAACAAAGCCTTTTGATCATTAGTATCTAATAAGTTCACATCTACATCTCTTGTGGGGCGAAATTCTCTTCCTTCTTGCTCCATAAAAAGGAGAATTCCCGATCCACCGACAATCAGCAAATCTGCAACAATCCTTTGCTGCAAGCAAAGATAATCTAATGTCTCTAGCTTGTCCAATATGTCATCAGCATTTCTTAAAACATAATCATATTTACTCACTGTTTCGATCTCTCCTTTTTTAACCCAGTTCAAAATCAATATGTATTTCTTTTGTTAAAGAAGATCTCCCCATCATATACTTAGCCCGACTACCTATTTGAAATAATAAAGTTGTTTTGTGTCTCACCCTTATAATAAAGATTAATTAAAGACCAAGCTACTTCTATTTGAATTTGTTCTTTTGGGACCGGGTATGAGAACCTATATTTTACAATTCCTTGCCGATAGGAAATCTAGTTATTGTAAATTCTAACGGTGGATAATCCATTATTCTTCTAGGGCCTTTTTGTGCTTACTTCATTCATATTAATACACCCATTCGATCAGCCAGCTCCTGTAACTCATTCATAAACAGACTCGCGGGAGGGCCCGCTCCTGAAAGAAATAATAGATTCCCACTCCTGCGTACCGTTTCATAGTTAGCGATAGGCTGAGGTAATTGTTCTGGCCATGAGATTCCTAGATTCTTTATTTTTTCTTCGATGGGCATTAATCGTACCTCCTTTTTGCATTGAACTATTTTAGTAGATCAACCTATCTTATTCTCCAACTTTCTCGTTTTTTAAAACAAGGTATTGTTGAAGCTGCAAGGACAGCAACGCATTTCTATGTGTCTACAAAAGGCACAACCCTCAGCCAAATATTCACTGTATCCTTTAATTACGTAAATCCTACATCTTAAACTGTTTAACCCCGTTCACATCCACCTTGCTTTCTCAAGCACTTTATAAAGAGGTAATGTTCATTTTCTTTTCCCTAAAAAACACCCATTCTTTAAAGCCGATTTCTTTAAGACGCTCTCAATTCTAAGTCTTCACCGACGCGTTCCGGGTCATGGGCATCAGAACCAAACGTGATTTTTGCCCCAAAGTACAGTGCCCTTTTTAAGGGTATCATCCGCAGGATACCAGCCGCCGCAATCCTTTGTTTTACCTGATATTAACCTCTATTGCAATGTCATATTTTGAGATCACCTTTAATGTCTGGTCTATTGCAGCAGCCGTTTGGATAGAAGAAAACAAAGGATAAAATCCCTTCACCATTCACATACATTTTTAGTTCACTTAAATTCACTAAACGTTCGGTGTGTTAATGTACTGGCATCTCCATTATATTTGTAACCTTTGGAAAATTCTTATCTTCTTTCATATCATCTTTTCTCAACCTTATAAAGGGTAGAAAGGAGCAGCTATGTCATGATGTTAAAATTTTTTTATCTGAAGGAGATCTGGAACTTGCATAGAAGATTATTGTCGAACCGGCACGAGTTCAAAATGATCACTAATGACACCCAACTAGTTAACATAATTAGCCTTAACAGATTGAACATGTTGGCTATAAATCTATCTTCATAGGATGAAAGGAGCTCAAAAAAGTGAAACCTAAGGTATATATAACCAGAAAAATTCCGAAAGAAGTGGCAGAACAGATAGCTGAAGTCTGTTATGTGAGAATGTGGGAAGAAGAAGACATTCCTGTCCCAAGGCCTATTCTCCAAAAGGAGTTGGCTGATTCCGATGGATTATACTGCCTTTTAACAGAAAACATTGACAGTGACTTGCTTGATAATGCCCCTAGACTCAGAGTGATAAGCAATATGGCCGTGGGCTATAACAACATTGACATCGAGACGGCTTCCGAACGGGGAATCATGGTCACCAATACACCTAGTGTATTAACCCAAACAACGGCTGACTTAACGTTTGCGTTATTAATGGCCACATCTCGCCGAATAGTGGAATCATCTGATTTTCTTCGCAGGGGTGAATGGAAAACCTGGTCTCCTATGTTGCTCACGGGACAGGACGTATATGGCTCAACACTTGGTATTATCGGATTAGGTCAGATTGGAGAATCAGTGGCTCAACGCGCCAAAGGATTTGAGATGCGTGTTCTTTATTACAATCGCAGTCGAAAGCTAGAAGCAGAAAAACAATTAGGTATCCAATATACTGAGATGGAAACGCTTTTAAAGGAATCTGACTTTATCTGTATCTTGACACCCCTCACCCCAGAAACACGTCACCTTATCGGACGTAAGGAACTGTCTCTTATGAAAAACACATCTGTGCTGATTAATACAGCTCGCGGAGGTATAGTCGATGAGGACGCATTGTATGACGCTTTGAAAGAAAAGGAAATTTGGGCAGCTGGACTCGATGTCTTCGAACAAGAACCAGTTTCCATGGATCATCCGTTACTTACCTTGTCCAATGTCGTAACACTCCCGCATATCGGAAGTGCCAGTTTTCACACCCGCATGCAGATGGCCCGTTTGGCCGCCGAGAATTTACTGACATCTTTATTAGGAGACATCCCCAAAAATCTAGTAAATACCAATGTCTTATCAAAATAACACGCGCAAAACGGTAAATACTTTATTTAATATGCTTTCCTTTCCATTTGCTATCCATGGTTAATTCTTCGATTGAAAGTTGACTATAGGATTTTTTACCTTCCCCTGATTTTAAAACAAACTTGACACAAATTAAAAACAATTCTAAAAATACTGAATTTTATGTTGACATTACCTTATTTCCAAAATTATGATGAAAACATAAAGTGTGAAATATCAGACCTCAAATTTCAATAATATCAAAATATGTTGTATGGGCATCACCAATAATGGAATAGGATTGGTATGTTAAAAGTCGGTTTTCATAACGAAAAGGTCTACTAGGCATAAGGTACGTCATTTATTTTGGGAAATTCAGGAGGTGTGCTTTATGAATAAGCCGAACGTGAAAAAATTAAACGGTATTATTGACTGTGATGTACATCCACATCCAAGCGATTATAATGTCATAAAGTCGTATATGTCAGAACCTTGGCGTAGCCGATTTAATGGGAATGGGAAAAGGGGCATATATGATAATCCCATACATGTAAACCGATTAGATTCAGTAACACCCCACGGTGGATATCCATGTTCTGATCCATCATATATGCGTGAACAGTTACTGGATGAATATGGGATAAACTATGCCATATTATTACCTCGCGCGTTTGCGACAAAATACCCGAGTCCGGATTTTGCTACGGTGGTGGCATCCGCTTTTAATGATTGGCTGGCAGATGTCTGGTTGGATAACAACAACGAAGATGGCCGTTGCAAAGGGTCGATCACAGTTGCACACCAAGATCCCCAAGCTGCGGCTAAAGAGATTGATCGTTGGGCAGGACACCCCCACATGGTACAAGTGATGATGGATTCCGGAGCTCGCGCACCTTTTGGACAAAGACAATATTACCCGATATACGCGGCATGTGAACGCAATGGATTTCCCATCGCCCTTCACCCCGGAACCGAAGGTGTCGGTCCTAATGAAATAATGACACCTGGATACCCTACTACTTACATAGAATGGCACACCGGCTTAATGCTCTCATTTCAAGCCCATCTCATCAGCTTTATTACTGAAGGGGTATTTGAACGTTTTCCAGGTTTAAAACTCGTTCTTGTGGAAGGCGGATCCGCTTGGTTGCCTCCCCTTCTCTGGCGTTTAGATGCCGAATGGAAACCGTTGAGGGAAGAAGTTCCATGGGTTAAAAAACGACCGAGTCAATATATTCTTGAACACGTCCGAATTACATCTCAACCACTAGAAAACCCGGATAATAGGGAGCATCTCTTGCAGATGTTTGAAATGATGGACGCCAAAAATATTCTTATGTTTTCTTCAGACTATCCGCATTGGGATTTCGATTCTCCGACCAGGTCGTTTCCTAAATTACCGGAGGAGCTAAAAAAGCGTATTTTTTTCGAGAATGCACGGGCATTGTATAACCTGGATTAACAAAATAAAATAGATTTGGTGAAGGGTGTGATGATACATGAGTGCGCATGTTGTGGCATCCATTGACGAAGTTGGTGTTGGCCAGAGAAAAACGGTTGAAGTAGAAGGACGCTCGATTTCTGTGTTCAATGTGAACGGGGAGTTTTACGCATTGCGGAACGTATGCCCACATCAAGGAGCACCGGTGTGTTCAGGGAGTGTTGGTGGCATGACGGTTTGTAGGGAAAAAAAAACAGGTAAATTGGGTGAGGTTGAATTTATAAAAAAGGGTGAAATTCTTCGTTGTCCATGGCATGGTTGGGAATTTGATATTAAAACGGGGAAATCCATATTTGATCCAGATGGCTGCTTGGTAAAAACGTATAAAGTAACTGTAGGGATAATGGAATCAGAAAAGGCACTTGCTCAGGTAGAAACGTATCCTGTATCGGTCCACTTCAATTCTATCATTGTTCATACATAAATAATCAAGTTTGCGGTGTACCTATGATTCATTTCTTAAGATGGAACTAAAACCTTATCTTAAGCGCTATCTCGGAATGGAATGAAAAAATTTCGGTTAACATCATTCTTCCAGAGGAAGCCGGTCCTCTTATGGAACAGCTAAAAAAATGTTTATCAAGGCTGTTTTTAGAACAGCCCTGGAGTCAGGGAAGCCATGTTTGGATTCAAATATGGCATTCTTTGCTTTTCTCTTCAAGAGTTTGTTTAAATTGAGGGAGATGGAATGATGATAAATAAACTACATGCTTGCTTCCTTATTGTAATCGCTGTGTTAAGCATTGTATTATCCCTGTTTGATTTTTATTTGATTAAAATTATGTTAGGGATTAGCGTACTTTTTATGTTTGTCATTCTTTTGTTTTGTACCAATGGAATACCTAGGATTGTTTATAGTTTGTTTTTTATCATGAGTATTCTCTTAACCTGGCACTATCATATTCCTTATTCCGTTGCTGTTGATCATTTAAACTCGAATACCATATTTATTTCATTGTTTGTTTGTATACCGCTTCTTAAAATACCTATTGATCAAGGAAATTACTTAGAGGAAATCAGGAATCTATTAACAGTAAAAAACAAGGGATCCTTTATTTATGCCATTTCTGCGGTTAATTTTTTTCTGAGTTCTTTTTTAAATTTAGCCTCTATACGTCTGGTTGACCAGTTTAAAGATAGCCGAATGAATGAGAACCCAAACAAATATGGCGCTTATCTGAACCGCTCATTTAACTTGGCAGTTTGTTGGACCCCTTACTTTGCTGCTTTTTCAGTAGCCATTTCCTATAGCAAGGGTAATCCGGGATCCCTCATTTTACTTGGCTTAACGCTATGTTGTATTATTTTGCTTGCTACCGTCATGCCCGGGCTAATGAAACTGAAACAGCAACAAGATATGCCTCCAAGTAACAGAACCCCATTTAATCCTAAAATAGTACATTTATTATCCTTTTACGGTTTATTAATCGGCAGTTTGTTGCTCATAGAGTATATAACGCCGATAAACACCATTGCCATCATCTGTCTCCTCAGCATCTTCTATTCCGCTTCTTGGACATTGTTACAGGGAACGGTCAAAGAGTTTTTACATGGACTCCGTCATTTTGCTAAGCGGGATTTACCCAATATACGAGTTGAAGCTTTATTATTTATTTCAGTTGGTTTCTTCTCTCATACCCTTATATGGCTCGATTGGAAGGTACAACTGCCCGCCTGGTCGAGTGTATCCCTCGGTTATATTTGGCTGTTCATTTTTCTCTTTATTTTTTTTGTCGTGTTTATAGCCTTTTTTGGCATTCATCATTTAGTGACCATTACGCTATTTACTGCTTCTGTTCACTGGCAACAGCTCGGAATTCAACCGGTCATTTATGCGATGGTGATTTTAATTTCATGGTCCCTCGCATCCATGATTTCTCCCTTTTCTGCTGCAAATATGATCATAAGCCGGTTGGCGAATGTGAAACCTGTACAAATCGGTTTATTGATGAACGCCGGCTATGCGTTTGGATTCATGCTGTTTAGTACCACCTTCCTAACGATCATTAATTACTTTATTTCGTGAAGTTTATATCTAGTAAACGTGTCCTAAACAATATCTTCAAAGGGTTTAGCCCTGTTCCGCTCCCTGTCCACTCTTATTTGTAAAGTGGAATGAAAATGGAAAAAGCCAATATGTATGTGCTGTGATTCAGCGGGTATTTATTTTTAAATCGTCGGTACTCCCGTTTTTGATTTGAATTTCATTCTGCTCCTTATTGTTTGGTTAAGCATTAATTTATTTAAAAATTCTAAATATTTAGTTGACATCTTAACTTTACTAAGCTTACCATTACAATAAAAAGACTGATATATCAGACCTCAAATTTCTTAAAAAGAGGTGAAAACAAGTAAACAAAATATAAATTACACCGTTTTCAGCCATTTAAATAAGAGAAGTTTACTCGCATCTAAGATCGAGTCAGTTTTTCATCGATTAGCAATGAAGTTAAGGTTTTTGGTTGTTGAATGACTTTAAAAAGGAGTCGATAAACATGAATGCTCACAATTTCATGATGAATGAAACCATACATCAACAAACGCGTTCAGTGAGAGACGTTGTTTATGAAACGCTTAAAAAAGGCATTCTGTCGGAACAACTTACACCAGAAATGCAGTTAAAAGAACGAGCGTTGTCGGAACAATTGGGCGTTAGTACAACCCCTATAAAAGAAGCGCTTCGCAGGCTGGAATTGGAAGGGTTGGTCTATACTCGTCCAAGAAGAGGCACCTTTGTTTCCACCCAAATTATGAAGTCGGTGGAAGAGATCACGTTAGCGAGATCCTCGCTTGAGGGAGTAGCTGCCCGCTTGGCCGCGTCCAAGATTACAGAGGAGCAAAAAAAACAGCTGGGAACCATCATAGAACAAATGGAAGTTTATACGGTGGATAAAAACAGCGATGGATTAAGCAAAAGTAATGAAGCATTCCATCACTTCATTATCAAGGCAGCGAAAAATGATTATATCGAAAAACAGATAACTTCCCTAAAGGCTTTTGCTAATGTCGTTAGAAAGCACGCATTAGCTAATGTCAATGAACTTGACCGTGCCTATGAAGAGCATCATTTAATATTTACCAAAGTTGCTTCAAACGATCCGGATGGTGCTGAAGAAGCGATGCGTAACCATATACGACGTACCCTCTCGTTTTGCAAAGAGAACAAACAAGGAGTGAACGAAACATGACAAAGAAAATGACTGGTGCTCAAGCGGTGGTTGAATGTATTCGAAGAGAAGGCGTGGATCAAGTTTTTTGTGTGCCAGGTGAAAGCTATCTAAGTGTATTAGATGCAATCTATGAAATGGAGGAAATAAACCTGATTTCCACTCGACACGAAGGCGGAGCCAGTTTTATGGCAGAAGGATATGCGAAGGCAACCAATAAGCCCGGCGTTTGTATGGCTACACGAGGTGTAGGCGGAGCCAACCTCTCTATCGGTGTCCATACCGCCATGCAAGATTCAACCCCTATGGTGGTGTTTTTAGGACAAGTACATAGTCATTTTCGGACACGGGAAGGGTTCCAGGAGGTCAATCAAGAAAACTTTTTTGCACCGATTTCAAAGTGGACCATTGAAATTACGGACACCCATCGAATTCCTGAGCTAGTTCAACGCGCTTTCCGGATTGCTAAAAGCGGTAGACCGGGTCCGGTTGTGGTCGGATTGCCAGTGGATGTCATCGATGCAGAAGTGGAAATGGAAATTGGCCAAGTCATCACTATTCCAAAGCCAGCTCCAGGCAAAGATGAAGTAGCTCGGGCACTTTCTCTCATTTCTCAGGCCAAGCATCCTATTATGATTGCTGGTGGCGGTGTAGTTCGTAGCGGCGCACATGAACCATTGATTCAATTTGCGGAATCCATGGCTTTACCTGTTTTATCGTCTTTCCGCCGCCATGATGTATTTCCAAACCACCATTCGCAGTATTTAGGCCATATTGGACTGGGTACGCCTAAGAATATATTAGAAACAGTGAAAACTGCTGATCTGATTGTGGCAGTGGGGATGCGTTTTTCAGAAATTGTGACACAAGGGTACTCGTTATTTTCAACGGAGCAAACGATGATTCATATTGATATTGACCCAAATAGTATCGGCAAAGTATATAATCCAGCTCTTGGTATTGTAGCAGATGCAGGAGAAGCACTAAATGCGTTAGTTGAAGCTTCTAACCAATATCAACCAGAAACTAAACAAGAACGTCTGGATTGGATTTCCGAGCGTCGCCGTTTGTACGATCAATGGATTCATGACGAATTAGATCAAAGTGGCAAATTAAATATGAAGAAACTCCTAGCCGATCTTCAGCGTCTAACGCCTGCAGATGCCATTATAACAAACGATGCAGGAAACTTTTGTGGCTGGTTACACCAATTTTACCAGTTTGAACAACCTGGAACCTATATTGGCCCGACAAATGGTGCCATGGGTTATGGTTTTCCCGCTGCAGTTGGAGCTAAATTAGCACATCCCGATCGTGTTGTGGTTTCCTTATCCGGTGATGGCGGTTTTATGATGACCATGCAAGAATTTGAAACAGCCGTTCGTTATAAGGTTCCTGTTATCGCGTTGGTCTATAATAACAATATGTACGGCACCATTCGGATGCACCAAGAACGCGAGTATCCTGAGCGAATTTCCGGGACGTTGCTCACAAATCCTGACTACGCCCAATTGGCTAAATTGTTTGGTGGCCATGGTGAGTACATCGATTCTAACGAAGAATTTGAGGCAGCGTTTACTCGAGCACTCCAGTCAGGTAAACCTTCCATTATTGAAGTGGCGATAAGCCCCGAACAAATTTCAGTTTCCGCTACAATAGAGGATTTACGAAAAGCAAAGGTGCAGTTATTAAAAGCGTAGGTAATAGAGTCAAACATCTCTATACTTCTTGTTAATGTATGGATCTTTTCATAAAAAAGGATGGTGATATGACATGAAAACTAACGGGATTAAAGCACTAACCTTTGACGTGTTTGGAACGGTTGTAGACTATCGATCATCGATCATTAAAGAAGTCCAAAAATTGAATGAGATGAAAGGCCTTGAGCTGAATTCGCCGAAGTTTGCTGATGCCTGGCGAGGGGCTTATCGTCCCAACTTGGATCGTATTCTAAGCGGCGAGCTTTCGTGGATGAATTTGGATTCATTGCATTTGATGGTATTACGAAAGCTTCTTGATGAATTTGAGATCAATCATCTAACAGAGGAAGAAATCATTCACCTCAATCGAGTCTGGCATCGTTTGGAGCCATGGGGTGATGCCGTTCCAGGTCTTCAACGCTTGAAACAAACATTCGTAATCAGTCCACTATCAAACGGGAATGTATCTTTACTCACCAATATGGCAAAACATAGTGGACTACCTTGGGATTTGATCTTGTCTCCTGAAATGATCAAAAGTTACAAACCCGATCCAAACGTTTACCACATGGCTATCGACTTTCTTGATCTTCAACCCAATGAAGTCATGATGGTTGCGGCGCATCAACATGACTTACAGGCAGCCAAAAAGCTAGGGATGAAAACAGCTTATGTTTTTCGACCGTTGGAGTATGGATGTGAGGCAATCCCTAATCTAATGCCTGAAGAAAACTATGATGTGGTAGCAAGAGATTTCATTGATTTAGCCCAACAATTAGGTGCTTGAATCCATGAAATTACTATTCTTTTACAAAACAACATAATTAATCGAGGAACCAATAATGGTTCCTCGATTGTTGTTTAGTCAGTATCTATTAATCGTTCGGATATGCTGGGCTGTGCAGGACCTTTTCCCTTTCCAATCCGCTTGTCCTCCCTCATCTGTAAAAACGGCTTTAGTGGCCTCCCATCGTAATCATCTACCACTTGCAAAAAAGAGGTACAAAAGATGGTGTGATTCATCCTCAAATCTATCCTTTTTGTCTTTTACAAACTACCTATCTTCCTTTTTCTACTTTTTAATTCAGATGGTGGGATGTGTGACTCTTTTGTTGCTTCGTTCTCCTAAATAGACACCTTGTTCCTCAAGGTTTTCCTGAAGTTTATGAATGTTCAATTGTGTAAAAGTCAGGTTTTGCTTAGATGCCATAGCGGCTGCTACGCCGGCACTCTGCCCCATTACTAAACAGGGCGCCATATTTCGAGTGGCTCCGTGGGCAAAAGATGTAGCTGAAACGCATCTCCCTGCCACCAGGATATTTTGCAGGCCTTTTGGAATTAATGCCCGGAACGGAATATCAAATGCTCCATCGTCTCCGATTTGGTAAAAAGAAGCCTGACCCGTATCGGGATCGTGAATATCAACAGGGAAGCAAATTTGTCCGATGGTATCTTCAAATTTTCGCCCTATGGTAACATCCTCGTCCGTAATCTCATAGAGTCCTTCAATTCTTCGTGTTTCCCTTACACCTGCAAATGCCGAAGGAACAAAGTAGGCATTTTGGAACCCGGGAACATTTTCTTTTAGAAATTGACTAATTCGATATACTTGTTTTGTTAATTCAACGGTAGCGCGGGATAACGAAAGGGGATCCGTACCATCAATACCCACCACCGCAGAAGTATTAACATTGATGTGATTCGGCCAAACCGTATTAAAAAACACTTTGTGATCTTCATTCGGGAAGATCTGATTCTCACGAATGATATCATTCCATTGACTGAATGCCCCATTAAAGTAAACAGGAATCGGTTCGGGATGGTCAGCTCGTGTGGCCATTGCAGGTGTTGAGACGGCGATGGCTTCAGCGATCTCCTTATTGTTGGTTCCATAACAGCGAAGGACCATCGAAACGGGCTGCATTTTTCCAGTTTTTCGATCGCCCTTCGTATAGTTTGCGCCGGCAGCTGCTACAACATCAGCATCTCCACTTGCGTCAATGTACGTTTTGGCTCTAATGGTTCGTATCCCACCCTTTACCGCAACTTGAACGCCCGTGACATTTCCTCGGTCACGCACAGTTCCAACTACATTTACCCCTAAAAATACAATGACCCCTGCTTCATCTAATAACTCAGTGGATAGGATTCGGAATAGTTCTCCATCCACTGGAGTGACAGAATGAACAAACCCCCCATATGGAATATGTCCGACAGCGCCTCCCATTTTAATCAATCGATCCACCATTTCCTGTGCGATTCCGAACACAACTTGACGACCGTACCGTGTAATAAAATTATGTAGGCAAAGTCCTGTTGTCGCATTACCACCCAGAAACGGTTTGGATTCAAGCAGAATCGTCTTGGCACCATTGCGTGCGGCAGCGGTCGCCGCGGCTACGCCTGTTACGCCACCTCCAATAACTAATACATCACAATCCATGTCCAACATAATTTGAGACCTCCTTTTTTATTTTCAAAACCGTATGCTAGTAAGCCGGTATAACCTTCCTTACTAAAATCTCTCCATACCCCACGGTTTACGCGATGGAACCTTAATTCACCTTTAACATTGAAGGTCACATCTCAAGTACTACATAATCTTTGTCCAGGGAAACATGGAAGGTTTCCGCCACGTGAGGCCCTTCTTCCAATTTGGTCCCGGTAGGTTCAGCGATAGCGCATCCTTGTTCGACCTTCGCGTCGTAAGAACGAACACGGGTTTTGACTGGATCGAACCATGATTGTCCGGTCTTGACGTCGAATTCCCATTGATGCCATGGACAGCGGATAATCTCTCCTTTTCGAGTGTAGGTGTATTCCCCCGGGACTGGGGAATGAACAAAACCGGACAATTCTCCTTCACAAAGCGGGGCCCCTCCATGAGGGCACCGGTTTCGAATGGCAAAAAATTCACCGTTTATGTTAAAAATACCGATAGACCTTCCGGCAATAGAAATGATCTTTCGGTGACCGGGTGGGATCTCATCGACAGTTGCCACAAAGTATTTTTTCATAGATTCATCACTCCTTCTCCGGAAATCGGTATAAAGAACGAGCGTTTTCATAAAAGATTTTCTGTTTTAAGGTTTCTGGAAACTTCCCTCGAAATGTATGATCGGGTGCATCATAATCCCAGTGCGGATAATCAGTAGCAAACATGAGCATGTCATCGGATCCCAGGTGATCGATTACCTGAAGGAGATAGTCCTGAACTGGCGGCTCCTCTATCGGCTGGGTGGTAAATCGCATATGCCCTCGAATGTATTCGGACGGCTTTCGCTTCAAGAAAGGGACTTCCTCACGCAGTCGCTTCCAGTGCTTGTCAAGCCGCCACATCAAGGAAGGCACCCAAGCAAACCCGCCTTCGAGCATCACAGTTTGCAGGTTGGGAAACCGTTCAAACACCCCTTCACAAACCATACTAATGACCTGGCATTGGAACGCCTGAGCCATGTCGGTGTGATCCTCGATATAAAACGAAGGAAATCCACAAGAGGTGATTGCGTTTCCGCCCAAACCTCCAAAATGAATCGCGATTGGTAGTCCGTGGTTTTCCGCCGCCTCAAAGATTTTCCAATATTTGCGACGACCCATCGGTTCCCGGGTACGGGGCATGAATAACACTTGCACAAAACCAGGATGGCTAGCGCGCCGATTAATTTCTTCTACCGCCAGATCGGCGTTCTCGTACGGGATGACAATGGATGCGCGCAACCTCGGTTCTTTGTCCAGCCATTCGGCCATCTGCCAATCGTTGACCGCGCGGGCCAGTGCTGCTCCGTATTCATCGTTCAGCTGTTCTCCGACACGATACAGGCAGTTTAAGATACCGATTTCCATATTCAAAGGATCCAATAGCTGTTCTTGCATGAACTTTAGGTCGGAGCCGGGTATTTGACCGTTCGACGGCCAGGCGTCTGCCCGTGTCCCACCCGGATTCCCTTTGGGATATGGAATATTTTGAACAAAGCCATGGTAGCTTCGCAGGCCGACCATGTCCATATAATTCTTCCAACGTGTCGGAAGGTATTGTTTAAGCACCTCGTTTGACGGAACTTCATTATGAATATCACAGTCGATGAAACGGATTCCGGTTTTTGGCTTGGCCTCTATCGACTTAGTATTTACAATGGGCATGTATGTTCCTCCTCACTAGGGATTATCCCTGTATTTATCAATCAAAACGGTAAAAAGAGCGGGCGTTTTCCGATAGAATCTTCTTCTCCAGGCTTGGCGGTAGATTGGCTGGGAGAGCCTCTTCTTTCTCATCGAAGTGCCAATGAGGATAATCGGTGGAAAAGAGCAGCATGTCTTGGGAACGCATTTGTTCCATCGTTTGCAGCAAGTGTTCGGGCTTTGGTGATTCATCTAACGGCTGGATCGTCAACCGAAAATGTTCCCGTATAATCTCTGACGGTAATCGGTCCACCCATGGAATTTCTCGGCGTAAGCCTTTCCAATTCTTATCCAATCGCCACATCAGTGCGGGCATCCAGGCGAAACCGCTTTCGAGAAGCGTAACTCGAAGGCGAGGAAACTTTTGGAAAGTACCTTCACATATCAGGCTGACGATTTGCGACTGGAAGGCTTGTGATTGACTGACGTAATCCTCAAGGTAATAAGAGGGCCAACCGACAGGCATCGTTGGATAACCGGTAACTCCACCGGCATGAATTCCGATCACTAACCCATACTGCTGGGCTGCTTCGTAAATCGGCCAGAAATGTTTTTTTCCGTAGAGCATTTCGGAACGGACCATCAAAAGAACTTGTACGAAACCGGGATGTTGGCCTAATCGGTGAATTTCCTCCGCCGCCTGCTCCGGATTCTGACTGGCAACGACGATTGAGGCACGCAACCTTTGTTCTTTATCCAACCATTCAGCGATCTGCCAATCGTTAACTGCGCGAGCCATGGCTGCCGCCCAATCCTCATTGTGGATCATCTGTACGCCGTAAAGGCAATTAAGGATCGCATATTGCATATTCCAGGGTTCCAGCACCTGTCGTCGCAAAACCTCAAGATCCGAACCCGGAGGATCGCCGTTTGGCAATAGCGAATCGGGCCTTGCAGATAAGGAAACCCCCCTTGGGTAATAATTGGGTTCTAAGCTTTTAATTCCGTGTTCCACCACATAATCGCGCCACCTGTCTGGTAAATAGGGGAAAAGAGCCTGTATGGAAGGAACGGCATTATGTACATCACAATCGATTACAGCAGTCTTGGCTTGGCTGCCCAAGGTTTCCTTCTCCAGTGTAATGGCATCATCCATGTTTTTATTCTCCTTTGCTCTATAGTATTTTGTATACATGTATACAACTAAAAACTGCTTTTTTCCTCTTATTTCTGCGCAAATAAAGTAAGTAAATTTTCTTGAGAGGTGGTTAAATGCTGCTTTAAGACGGATACTGCTTCTTCCGTAAAGCCCTTTTTTACGAGCGTAACAATTTCCTTATGTTCTTTTTCCCTATCGATCTTCCACTCTGCTGTTAGCGAATAAGAACGTAACCGGGATATGGTTTCATGAAGTGAATCGATAAAGTGTTGCACTCTTTGGTTTTCAAGAGCAGAGATAATGGTGAGATGGAAACGAGTGTTCATCTCACCCATTTTTACGACATCCCCTTGTTTACGGTACGCTTCCCCAAGTTGGACGGACTCTTCCATTTGTTCGATGATTTTTGTATGTTGGGTCGTTATTCTCCTCAATGCTTCTGTTTCTAAAAGTAGGCGAATTTCGAAGACTTCTTTAATGTCTTGGACCGTCGGGATCGAGACAATAACTTTTCTCCCTGGCAGAAACGTAACTAAATTTTTAGATCCCAATACCCGAATGGCTTCACGGACAGGTGTACGACTCACAGCTAACTTTTCTGCAATCTTGTTTTCGCTTAACAGCTGTCCTGGTATTAAGTGACCTTGTACAATGGCTGTTTTCAATTTTTGATACACGGCTTCACCAAGGGGGATAAACGCTTGAGTGTGATCTAAAGGGTCCAGGTTAAGGTCTTCTGTATAACTCAGTTTAAAAGGGCTGTTCGTCATTGTGAGCTTCCTCCCACCTTTTCTAAATCTGCATTGAATATCTTGAATTCAACAATTAAAATTCCATAAAAAATATTAATATTTGACAATATTGTGAATATAAAATAAACTTTGAGTACAAGTATACAAGACATCACGAGTATTTGCAATGGTTTATGTAAGCGCTTACTACTTCAGTGAAGACGGGTAACTGTCATGATTGCGAAGACGTACTCTAACACCCTGTTTTAGGCAGTAGAAACGTTCGTAAGCTCAGTGTTTTCGTATGTTTAGACGAAAGGGGGTTACAGAAAAGGGGTTGAGGGGTCCAAGTTAGCTTTGTGACCATTCAGTAAAAAGGGATATCGTCAGATATTGAAGAAAAATAAGAGAAGTTATACATCATAATTAAAAATGGTCGTTCCAGACGAAAGGGTACAAGCCAGGCAATGGCTTGACTTAGCGTACATCTATCAATCACTCTTTTTAGAACATACATAGATATTGTAACTTCTTCCTGGTAGTTTCTTTTGCATTCTTGTTTTACCTCTTCTCCATTTTGAAATAGAAAGCAATGAGAATGAACGTAAGGCGTTTCCAGAAGAAGTATAACCTCATATCCAAAACGAACCGTATCTGCATACGATGACCATTTTTGGCTTGCTGAGTTTCTTTCTGGCTCTGTAATTGCCTCTATTTTGTTAATGTAGATTGTAGAGCTGAGTAGGTACAAATTCATTTTAATAACACCCGAAAATTGAAAGCGGTTTCAAGAGTTTGAAAAAAATATGGTTAGAACATCAACTTTAGGAGGATTAGTTGAATGGAAAATCAGCCAAATTCGAATCTTGAGTTATCGCCTGAAACGTCAACCGCATTTCCAGCGAAATCTAGATTACAAAGATTTAAAGAATTATTGGCTTCATTTGGACCGGGCGTTATTGCTGTTCTAGCATGGCTTGGAGCCGGGGACCTCGTTGACTCTTCCATTGCTGGAGCCCACTACGGATATGCTCTCATGTGGGTCCTCGCCCTTTCTTTAATCATTCGTTATGTAATCGTCTCCATCATGTCACGGTACACACTATGTAACGTAGAAGGCCTTACTCTCATACAAGGTTTCAGCCGCCTTCACAAGTTCTATCCTTATTTCCTTGGGGGATATGCCCTCATTATGGGCCATTTATTTAACTCTTACATGATCAAGGGTGCTGCTGAGGGATTAACTCATCTTTTAGGCTTTGGCAATGTCTTTATGTGGGCCATTATTGTCGTTCTTGCTGGTTTTATTCTAATTGGACGTAGTATATATAATACGCTTGAAAATGGGATGAAGTTATTACTCGCACTCAAAACCTTTTGTTTAATTCTGGTAGCCATTATGGCGACACCGGATGTGGGTGCCATTGCAAAAGGAACAGTTGGTTTTAGCATCCCTAAAGACGTTGGTGTATACGGTGCCTTTCTAATGGCGATTTCACTTGTAGGTGCTGTTTCTGGCTCTATTGCGAATTTTATCTACCCATATGGTTTTAAGGAAAAAGGATGGACGAAACCTATTCATTTAAAATTTCAACGTAGAGACTTGTTATTCGCGATTTGTGTGGCTATCGTTCTTGACCTGGCCGTATGGGTGGTTGGAGCGGAGGTATTAAAACCAAACGGTATTCGAATCACTAGTCTTCAAGATCTCGCTCAAGCTCTTGCTGTTCATCTAGGCACTTTCGGATTTGTTGTGTTCTACCTTGGTGTCATCGGCGGGTTATTTAGTAGCGCGGTTGCCTTTGCTACGGTATTTCCGAAAGTCGCGATTGATGGTCTTCATACCGCGAATAAAGAACGTAAGAAAAAATACGGTGACAAACCCCAAAACGATCCATTGTTCAAATGGTTTAGTATGTTTATCCTTATTACTCCGGTCATATGGTCGATTCCAGGTATGCCTGGGTTCGTTAGTTTGGTCGTATTTATAAATATACTATCCGTGGTTGGTTTACCAGTAATATCCGTAGGCCTTCTGATTATGACGAATCAGAAAAAGTCATTGGGGCAGTATGTCAACAAATGGTATGAAAATGTGCTGTTAGTCGCTTGTACCGTTCTTGCCCTTTGGTCCTCTATCAAACTGGCTGTTGATTTTCTAAGTTAAATACCCTGAGAGGTGTCGTTTGGATCATCGTAATTACGTACCACAACCACCGCCTTATGCTAATAAGACGGTGGTTTTTTACTAGTTTTCAGGATGATTAGGATAAGATTGTAACCGGTGACGAATTAACTGAATAAGACATAAAGTACAAGACTTAGATATAGCCAACCATCGCATGGGTGGGACTGAAGCTGTTTACCGTCTCAGTCACATCGAAATTTAGATATACTGGTTCAAAAGCTTATTACCACAGTGGATATGACGCGTATAATAAAAGAGGAAGTCTTTCTTTCTGGCAGGTGACAGGATGGAAGGAAGAAATGGAAAGAACGTTCCGGCACATCCTATAATGCTTATGCTTCCGGAAATTTTCACGTTGGTTTTGAAGTTTATGGTATTGGTCTAATTATTCAAGAATTTTATATCAAACATACAGTTCAATGCACGAAAAACGGAACAATAAAGAGATATTATAAGAAGAGTTAAGGAGGTGTTAACCTTTGTCTTTTTTCAAAGGATTTAAAAAGGTTGATTACATTGTATTTTTTCTATTGTCCTTCGTCCTGTTCACGATGAACGTATTCGGTCCGATGACAGCCGGATTGATAATTAGCGTTATTGTCACTTCACTTGTTACTTCTTTAGTTCTTGGCACGATCACGAATATCATACGAAAATTATTTCGTGTAGCTAGACAGTAAAAAGGAGACCATATCGGTCTCCTTTTGCTATTTTCATCTATGCAGCATTTCTTCTAATAATCGGAATGGTTGTTCAATGTCCGGAATCGATGGCTTTTTGTAGATTAACGCGACTTTCTTTAATCATAAAGGTGTGAATCTTGAGGCCGGATTTTTCAACCTTCAATTCGTAAGGAAAACAGCATCGTATATACGCTGCTGTTTTTAATTGATTCTCACTTCCACTAAATCAGCCAATTTAATTTTGTCGATTTCCCCATGGGAATCCACTATTCGTAGTTCTCTTCTAAAGGTATCGACATAATGGACCTTACCAATCAACAAATGAAAATCCCCGTCTTTAAAATAGGTGAAACACAAGGCTAAATTTTCAGCCATCGCCTCGCAGATGGTTTGTTCTATTAGCTCCATTTGTTGCTGATCGAGATCTGGTTTCGTTTTGTTTTGGTTGTCCCAATCATATTCCCTAAGACTCTTTACATGTTCAGGCATGAACATCCCTTGCCATTTCATCTTCCCTCGATGACGAAGCATATTCATCACCTTCCTGTTTTTATTATAAGCGAATATACGTTCGTGTAACACTGAAAATAAATGACAAATGCAGATAAACCCTTACAAGATTTGTTTTACCAACTCGAAAAATGATATTTAACATTGGAGGTGTTCCACATGAGTAAAAGGACAATATCAATCTTGAAAATGAAAGAACGGTAATGAGGAGGTCATTCCAATCAAAAACATGGAACTCAACGAACTAGTATGTGCTAACAAAATCAGAAATTAACATCTTTGAAGAGAGCCCATTCGTCCAGGTTGTCATGATTATCATGTATACATGGTCGAATTATCGTTCAAAGTACCTTCTTAGATGCGAGGGATTAATTCATTAATTCTGATCCAGGACTTGGAAAGACATAAAAACTCCGAACCTAGAAAGCAGCCCGCACTATCATTATAAAAAACTGAATAAACAGCGGTATTCACAACACCTGTTTATTGTGAACCAGATAGCTCTAGAATAAAAACGGGCATGGATGCCTGAAAAAGGAAGGTCCTCTGACCTCCCCTGATTACCTCTTCTCCTTTATGCAAGTTTGTCTTTAAGCTGGAACCGTGTAGCGAAGTGTTCAACGATCTCCTTTCCAATCTCAAGGGATGCTGTGGCTGCTGGTGATGGGGCATTACAAATATGCAATGACTTTTCCCCTGAAAAGATGGCAAAGTCATCGACCATTCGTCCATCATGCATCAGCGCCTGCGCCCGCACTCCTGCATGAGTAGGTACAATATCCTTCTCCGTCAACTCTGGAATTAATTGTTGTAAGCTACGGAGAAACGCGGTCTTGCTGAAAGAACGCACATATTCTTTCATGCCTTCTTTCATGTTCGCCATGGCCATCTTCCAAAAACCAGGAAAGGTCAAAACCTCCATAAGATCTTTCACGTTGATATCCGTTTTCGTGTAACCCTCTCGCTTAAACGCTAATACCGCATTTGGACCGGCATGGACCTCGCCATTAACCATTCGTGTAAAATGAACACCAAGAAACGGAAAATCCGGATTTGGGACAGGATAAATCAAATGTTTCACTAGGTACCTTTTTTCGGGTATGAGTTCATAATACTCCCCTCTAAACGGTACAATTTTCATACCCGTATTCAAGCCGGACAATTTAGCGATACGATCACTGTGCAAGCCCGAACAATTAATCAGGAACTTCGTTTTAATCGTTCCTTGATCCGTTTCTAGTGTCACCCCTTCTTTTTCCTCCGAAATATTTTCCACTTTTGTACCAAGACGGAGGTCTCCTCCACCTTCCTCTATTATTCGGGCAAACGTATGGGATACCCCCTTGTAATCGGCGATTCCTGTGCTTGGCACACGGATCGCACCCTCGCCTTTCACATGTGGCTCTATCTCCCTTAACTCTTCAGGTGTAATTTTTTTCACGTCCAACCTGTTCTGTAAGCCTCTATCATATAAGTTATCCAAAAGAGGCAGCTCTTTCGGTTGTGTCGCTACAATGACTTTTCCGCATACCTCATATTGAATGCCGTGTTCTTCACAGAATTCGACCATGGATGTACTGCCCTGACGGGCAAAACGAGCCTTATAACTACCGGGGTTGTAGTATATCCCCGAATGGATGACCCCGCTATTATGCCCCGTCTGATGATGAGCTAATTTCTTTTCTTTTTCAATGATAGTGATCTTTGCACCTGGGTATCGCTTTGTAAGCGCATAGCCTGTAGATAAACCTACAATCCCTCCCCCAACAATGGCAAAATCGTACATTTTGATTTCTCCCCTTTTTGAGATAAATTCTCTCTACCATTAACGGATAGATCCTACAAAACAGGGATAAGGGGCAAAGGTTCCATGAACGTTTTGCCCCGGCCATCTCTTAATGTATCTGGATCTTCATGGAGAGATACTTCTCCTCTAAATAGTCTTTAATCCCTTGATGGCCGCCTTCTCTTCCCATTCCGCTCTCCTTTATCCCGCCAAATGGTGCCTGAGCAACGGTAGGAATCGCATCGTTCAACCCAATAATGCCAAATTCTAAAGCTTCTGAAACCCTTACTAAACGACTCGCATTCTGTGTATATAAATAGGCCGCTAAACCATATATGGTATCATTGGCGAATTGAATTACCTCTTCCTCTGTGTCAAAAGGGATGATTGGCGCAACAGGTCCGAATGTTTCCTCATTTGTAATGCGCATATCGTTTGTTACGTCACCTAAAATGGTAGGTTCATAGAACAAGCCCTGCGATAATTCACCTTCTAGTCTTTTACCACCGCAAAGAAGTTGTGCTCCTTTGGCAATAGCATCCTGTACATGTTCTTCTACTTTTTCGATACCATCCTGACTGACAAGTGGCCCTACTTCAGAACAAGGATCTAGACTATTTCCAACTTTAAGGGCTTTTGTTTTTTCCACAAACAATGCTGTGAACCGTTCCATCACAGAACGCTGAACATAAATCCGGTTGGCGCAGACACAAGTCTGTCCAGTGTTTCTAAATTTGCTTGCAACAGCGCCAGCCGCCGCTTCTTCAAGATCGGCATCTTCAAAGACGATGAACGGTGCATGCCCGCCAAGCTCAAGAGATAACCTTTTCAGTTGAGGAGCTGATTTACTCACCAATATTTTCCCTACCTCAGTAGAGCCAGTAAAAGAGATTTTCTTGACGATCCGATTTTCAAAAATTTCGTCTGAGATCTGGCCCGTATCTCCGGTCACTACGTTTACGACCCCATTTGGAACTCCCGCCATTTCAACCAATTTGCTAAAGGCAAGTGCACTGATAGGGGATTGTTTAGCCGGTTTAATAATCCCCGTACAACCAGCGGCCATTGCCGGACCAATCTTTCGAGTCATCATTGCAAGCGGGAAATTCCAAGGGGTGATCGCTGCAACCACACCGATCGGTTGACGGATTACCGCTAACCTTTTATCCGGCGCAGAAGCTGGGATGGTTTCTCCATAAATCCGGCGTCCTTCTTCTGCAAACCACTCCAAATAGCTGGCGGCAAAAAACACTTCACCCTGAGCTTCCGTAAATGGTTTTCCCATTTCCATGCTCATGATTTCAGCTAATTTATCTTTATATTCGTGCATAAGATCACATATTTTTAGTAAAAACTTGCCTCGTTCGGCAGCCGTTAACTTTGACCAAGACTTAAACGCCTCTCCTGCCGCTTCGATCGCTTCTCTCGTTTCAATACGTCCCCCCTTAGGAACTTGAGCGACCACCTCTCCATTAGAGGGATTGGTCACCTTGAACTTTTCTCCACTTTGAGCGTCTTTCCATTCACCGTTGATATACAATTTAAGTTCGTTTAAATTCACTAAAGAATCGACTTTTAACATGATTTATCCTCCTATATATTAAATTTCACATTCAGCTTGCGACTGTTCCTTTTGCTTGATTTTCGTTAAATGATATCCTCTGGTTTTTGATAATCAATGAGTAGGCCAAAGAAGCGATGATGCAAATGACTACGGGGATGATAAGCGCAATGGTAAAATTATTAAATTTTGAGATTAACAGACCAGTTACCACAGGCGCCAACCAGCCAGCAAGATTACCAACAAAATTTTGTAAGCCGGCAAGCTTTCCTTCAGCACCCTTCGGAGAAATATCAGACACGGTCGCCCATAAAATTCCGGCTGCTAGACCTTCTCCTCCAATAGCAATGGAAATGAATATAAGGGCGGACATGGCATTTTGGGTATAGATGGTTGGAATTATGAATAAGGGAAAGAGCATCCCGATGGATAAAATCGTTTTTCTTGCTTTAATGGAATTCCACCCTTTTCGAATTAACCAATCGGATAAAACCCCACCAAGGATATTTCCTAGGAAGGACATAATCCACGGAAGCATGGTAAAAAATCCTGCTTTCAGCAATGTCATGTGCCGTTCAACAACAAGATAAGTTGGCAGCCATGTCATCATTAAATAGGTCAGATAGTTATGAGCAAACAAGCCATATAACATCGGCCAAACATTCCGAAATCGTAAAAATTTAAGAGGTGAAATGTTTAGAGGTTCATTTTTTGTCTCCGTTTGTCCTGCCTCAATATATGTGACTTCAGCAGCGTTAGCGATCTTGCTCTCACTGGGCTTGTTTCGGAAGTAGAACAACCAGAATCCCAGCCAGACAAATCCGACCAATCCAATCACCACAAAGGCTGTCTGCCATCCCCATCCCTCAATAATCCATGCCAGAAAGGGTGTTGTGATTCCGATCCCAATGGCGGTCCCCGAGTTAAAAATTCCGTTTGCCACCCCGCGTTCGTGTGCTGGCAGCCAATCTGAAATGACACGCGTATTGGTTGGAAATGCAGGCGCCTCCCCAACTCCCATCAGAACACGGATCCCAATCAATGTACCAATCGAACGACCCAGTCCTGTAAATACCGTACATAGTGACCACCAAACAATCGCGAGAGAGTAGGTAAGCCTTGCTCCTAATTTATCAACGATCATTCCTACTGGAATTTGCATTAAGGCATACGACCAAAAAAAGGCGGAACCTAATAGTCCAAACTGTACGGTTGTGAGAGAAAGATCCTTCATCATGGAAGGCCCTGCGATTCCAAGGATCGCCCGATCCATATAGTTCACTGTGGTCGCAACGAATAGAAGAACAACGACCAACCATCTTCCATTTGTTTTTTTCATATTCTCACCTCTTTTTAAATATGAATGCGCTTCCAAAAACTTTGTTAATATACCGATACCTCACGCCTAATGCCGTTTATTTCCAAATTCCCATAAAAAGCGTTTTCAATAATGGATCCAATATCAGCAGCTTTCGTCAGCCGTGGATTAATGAGAACGTTACCGCTCCTCATTGAGTCCTCCACCAGCTTTGGCAATGCCTGCAACGACACACCCAAATCCTTGATATTCAGTGGAATATTCATCGATTTATTCATATTAATCACAACCTCTATCGCCTTTTGAGCGGCTTCCATTTTGGTCAAGTTACTAACGTCTACGCCCAAAGCAATGGCTATATCTTTATATTGTTCTGCACACGCAGGTAGGTTAAAATTCATCACAAAGGGTAGCAGGGCAGCATTTGCGATTCCATGCGGGATGTTAAAGACACCTCCTAGTGTATGAGAAATCGCATGCACATTGCCTAAACGAGATTGGGAAAAGGCGACCCCCGCAAGCATGGCGGCAACAAGCATCTTTTCCCTGCTCACAAGATCTGTTCCCCTAAAGTAAGCCTTTGGCAAGTGCTCAACAATCAGTTTAATGGCTTGGATGGCATACCCTTGACTAACAGGATTCGCTGCCTTAGAGGTGTATGACTCGATCGCATGGGTCAAAGCATCCATTCCCGTTGCAGCGGTAATTTCCTGTGGAAGTTGGAGCGTAAGGGCCGGATCGAGAATGGCCAGGTCGGAAAATAAATAGGAACTTAACACACCAAATTTAAAAGAAGTCTCTTTATTGGTTATCACGGTTGAATTCGTGGTTTCACTACCGGTTCCTGCAGTCGTCGGAATCGCTACAATTGGCAGCGGATGAACCTCGATTTTTTCTACACCTTCATAATCTATAATATCTCCAGGATTAACGGCCATCACCGCAATGGCTTTTGCGGTATCGATTGCGCTGCCTCCGCCTACAGCCATTACCGCATGACAATTGTATTGCTTAAAATACTTTGTACCTTTTCGAATCGTGTCCGCAGAGGGATTCCGTTCTACTTCATCAAAAATTTCATAATCTACATGACTAGTAAGAAGTGAATTCTCAATCCCGTCTAATAGGTTAGCCGACCTGACGCCTCGGTCTGTTACGATCAAAACCTTTGAGATGCCTAATTCCTTGATCAACTCTCCGGTTTCTTTGCTTATTCCATTCCCGCACTTCACTCTTGTTGGCATATAATAATTAAAAGACATGGTTGTGACTCCTCTCTTCACGTTCTTATTAGCGGTTTCTTGTTGATTCCCACACAGAAACACTAACCCTTTATAATGCCCTGTGAAGCAACTCTTTCAAATTTGTTTGGGTAGGAACTCTTGGGTTGTTCCTGATCAAACGGTCGATATCTAAGGTCTTCTCAGCAATTTCAGTAAGATCCGTTTCCTTGATTCCAATCTTAGAAAGGCGTGTTGGGAGTCCAATCTCCTCAAGCAGATCCAAAACCGCGGCGGAAACGGCCAATGCTATTTCTTTCGTAGTCATGTTTCTTGCGTCTACATTGAACACTTCTAATATTTTCAGCATTTTTTCTTTTTCTACCGATGTATTGAAAGCCATCACATAAGGAAGTAATAGTCCTGTTACCTCCCCGTGGGGCGATTTTGTCAGTCCACCGATGGGATAAGCCAAGGCATGGGCAGCTGCTGTTCCAGCATTGGAGAAAGCCATTCCAGCAAGCAGGCTGCCGAGCAGCATATGGGAACGGGCTTCAAGATTTGTCCCTTGTTGGACCACTATTGGAAGATTATGAACAATCAGTTCAATGGCCTGCAAAGCAAGAGTATCACTAATAGGAATGGACCCTTGGAACAAAAGGTTTCCTTCTGCTTCGATATTAGAATAAGGTTTTGCGGTATACGCCTCAATCGCATGAGACAATGCATCGATGCCTGAGCATGCTGTCACATAAGGAGGAAGTCCGATGGTTAGCTCAGGATCGAGCAATGCTACACTTGGCCGGAGATAATTATCCGAGATACCAACTTTTAAATTATTTTTAACATCGGTTAATACTGCTACGGAAGTCACTTCGGAACCTGTTCCAGCAGTGGTTGGTATGGCGACCAAAGGCGCGATGGGTCCCGGCATCTGATTTTCACCGCCATAATAATCAAGAGGGTGTCCTCCGTGTGCAATCAACATTGCCACAATTTTTGCCATATCAATACTGCTGCCTCCGCCAAGCCCGATGACTGCATCCGTATGATGGGATTTGGCAAATTCATAGCATTCCATTGCGGAGTCTACTGGGGGCTCCGGTACCACTTGATCATAAACCACTGTATGATAGTTGGATTGCTCTAATATAGCTAAGACTTTATCAACGATCCCAGCTTGTTTGATCCCAGGATCAGAAATCAGTAACACATTCTTTGCTCCTAAACTTGCAAGAATCTTACCTAACTGTTGAATAGCCCCATTCCCAAACACAATTCTCTTGGTAGAAAAAAAATCCCATGACGTTCTCATTCTCTCTATCCTCCGGTTATAAATTAATGACAATCAGTTTTTCATCGGTCATTTCCTGGATCGCATAGTGTGGACCCTCCTTGCCCACGCCACTGTCTTTTACCCCACCATAAGGCATGACGTCGGCACGGTAGGTGGACACATCATTAATGATCACACCGCCAAAATGAAGAATTTGTGTCGCCCTCATCGCCAATTGAAGATTGGATGTAAAAAGACCAACCTGCAACCCAAAGGAAGAATGATTGGCTTGTTCGAAAGCCTGATCAATATCATCAAATGGAATGATGCTAATGACGGGAGCGAAAACTTCTTCACATACGACTTTCATGTTGTCTTTTACATTAATTAATATGGTTGGCTCAAGCACTGACTTTTGTCTTGTCCCACCGTATACGATCTGTGCCCCTTGTTGAACAGCTTCTTCGATCCACGCTTTTGCTCGACTTGCTTCTTTTTCTGAAATCATTGGTCCAATATCTGTTTCAGGATCGGCTGGATCCCCCACTTTTAACGATCTGCAAGCGGTTACAGTCCTTGTTACAAATGACTCATAGATTTCTCGATGAACATAAATTCGCTGTACGGAGATACAGGCTTGTCCTGCATTTGAAAACCCTCGAGTGACACATAAATCTACGGCTTTGTCGATATCGGGTACATCTTTGTGAATGATATTGGGTGAGTTGTTACCAAGCTCTAATGTAACTTTTCGGATCCCTGTTTTACTTTTGATGTGACGTCCTACCCTCGGACTGCCCGTAAAAGTGTACATTGCTATACGTTCATCTGCTAATAGATAATCACCAGCTTCTTTTCCTGTACCGTTTACCACGTTAAGAAACCCTGCTGGCAACCCAGCTTCTTGAAAAATCTCAGCAATTTTGCAAACGATAATCGGAGTGACTTCAGCAGGCTTTAAAACGACAGCGTTCCCTGCGGCTATGGCAGGTGCAATTTTATGTAATGTTAAATTGAATGGAAAGTTAAAGGGAGTAATAGCACCAATAACGCCTACAGGAACCCGTATTGTAAACGCCATTTTTGTATCATTTCCTGGTTGTCCCAATGGCACCCCATTACCGGCAATCCGTTTGGCTTCTTCAGCGGAGGCGATCAGCGTTTGAATGCCTCTGTTAATTTCTCCTTGCGCATCCTTTAGTACTTTGCCGACTTCTTTTACAAGAAGATTAGCCAATTCTTCCTTTCTCTCTTTCGCAATTTGTGCAGCACGCAATAAAATCTCATAGCGTTCATACGGATGCAATTTTTTGGTCCGGAACGTTTCTAACGCGTTGGAAACAGCATCCATAACGATTCTCCTTGAGGCATTTCCAATTCGAGAGAACTCTTCATTGGTGTATTTATCCAGGACAGGCAACGAATTTTGGTCTGTGATCCATTGACCATTTATAAAATGCCCATAAAAATCCTGAATTGTGTTGACAGCTGTACTCGTGGTCATTATTCCTCCCACCCCTCTTAAAAGTTTTCAAATGCACAAAAATGAAACGCTTACAAATACTCTTTCATCAATCATTTTCCTTTAATTATTGACGTTGAATCCAAAGCTCACTTAATATTGTATATTATTTTTTAAACACTATAACATAGTTCAAATTAAAGTGTAAATATTATAAATAGTTAAAAATCTAAAAATCAAGAAAAAAACTTATAAAATAGCAATTATCTTGGTTTTTATCGTTCTATAACTAACTGAAAAATATTTAAATTTTATCATCTGGTGACTATGACTCTGAAAATAATATATAATTTTAATAACTAGTAATTTGTATTTGCAAGTCATAAGAACACCGTATTTGATTTAATTTGAAATTCTATTAATCTTATTAATAGACTTCAAATAAAAAGAAAAAAAGCTTTGGATTTAGAAATAACAATGGATTCTAGATAAAAGGGGCCTGGAAATGATTAAGGAAAAAGAAAGAGGAGAGACAACAGAATACGTCTACAACTTATTGAAAGGAAGAATTTTTGACTGGAGTTTATCTCCTGGGGAAAAAATCAATATTCGCCATTTAACTCGAGAAATTAATATCAGTGCAATACCGCTCAGAGAAGCTTTATCACGTCTCCACTCAGAAAAATTAGTGGTTCTAGAGCCAAACAAAGGCTATCGTGTTAGTGCTATTTTAGACGATTATCATATGGCCCAAATGTTAGAAGCTCGCATCTTAATGGAGACACATGCGGTCCGAAGCATTATTCGTTCCAATCGGTTAACAATTATTGATGAATTGCTACGCCTAACGGAGCGAATGTTTACCATAAATTCAGGGTGTACGAATAAAAAAATCCTAGATTTCACCCATTTAGATCAGCAATTTCATCTTGCTTTAATGAGAGCTGGAGAAAACCCATTCATATACGAGGCATACGAAAAAATGCATTGTCATCTGCATATTGGGCGTTTTTATCACGTAAAAGGGGAGGTGGATCAAAAAGAGGCTCCATCTGAACATATGAATATTATCCAAGCTATACGCACGCGGGATGTTTTACGGGCAGAGGAGGCGATTTCTAGTCATATACGGGATTCCATTATTCGTTTATTAGAAAGATAACGAGATGCTAAAAATCAGATTTTTTTACTATTTAATGACTCCAAAGATTTTTCTTTTTATCAAAAATCCTATAAAAAACAACCGACATCAGAAGAGTGTCTCCTTCCCTTTGGGAATGCCGATTGATTATATAGTGAAACGTTAAAACCAATTACGGGTTTTTGGTTAGAGATCTACTGATTTTTATTGGCTCAACGACTTTTCATAATGAAGAAAACCGAGAACGCCATGTTTCGCCTGATCATAGCTTGCAAACCATCCGAGGGGTTCCTATTTTAGATACGATTCCCCATTAATTTCTATCTTTTGTAATGTACAGGCCTGAAAACAACTTCTCTTTCACCTTAATTGTCCAAATAGGTTCTTTCGTAAGTTGAGCTAATAATTTTTGAGAAAACTGTGTGTTTTCAAATTCAACACTTTTTACTTTGGCCTCACATAAATAGATGGCAGGTAGTTCTCTGTTTTGTATGTATTTGGAGATAGATTGGTGTCCAAAAATTACATTAAGGCTCATGTTCGTTCGAACTAGATCACAATCTTGAAAGGTAACGTTGGTAAGTTTGGCTCGATCTAAATTGACAACTCTAATATGGCAGGAATCAAATTCGCTGCCTCCACTCTTTGAACACACATCGATAAAAGATGGTTTGATAAAGACGAGAGCTATTAACACCACAAGCTGAGAGATCCAGTCCATTTAATATGAAAGTGGAAGTCTGCCGATGACAGCGCCTTGAAGCTGCCACTGGTCGATGAGCGGGAACCGGTCACATTTCACGACACCTTTAATCCCTGTTTGCGAAGTGAACTCCGCCGGAATCTCCACTTCTAACGGCCGGAGGGCAACGTTCCTGCTCGACCGCTAAGCGTACCTATTTCGGCTGCCGGAGCAAGGGTCACGTCGTCTCCTATTTTGGACAAAAACATCGGCGTGACTTTCCGCGGCTAGGGTCATCTTGAAACGGATACTGAGCACATAGACTTTGTTGCGGTTATGCTAGATGACCTGCAGTGTAGTACGATAGACTACTATTGAAGTTACCAAGGGTTGTAAAATCTGTATTATCGTTAAAACTTCTGCGTCAAATAATAGTGGAACCGCCGTCGTAGGGGGCTGTCACCCCCTCCTACCTGTTTGCCCTTTTGTCTTATATGCATAAGGTTTTTAATACAAATGATTATTTTTGGATCATAGTCACTTTTTGTACCGCGCGTTTAAATGCCTCCACGTATTGTGCTTCTGCCCGTTGACTAATTTCAGCTTGAGGAACAAGATCTTCAAAACCGTGGAAACAGCCAGGATATAAATGAAACTCTGTCGGAACACCTGCCTGACTTAACTTGGCAACATACTCAATGGTCTCGTCACGGAATGGGTCTAAGTCACCAACACATGTATAAGTAGGCGGTAACCCTGAAAAATCAGCTGCAAGCGCTGGTGCTGCATATGGTGAGACTTCGCCAGTATGGTTTTCTCCCAAGTAGGCTCTCCAACCTAAAATATTCGATTCTCTATTCCACACTCTAGGGTCTGTAATTTCATGGCTTGAAGGAGTTATATTTCGGTTGTCAATCATTGGGTAAAGTGGCATTTGAAATGCAATAGGTGGTCCATTACGGTCTCTTGCCATTAGAGAAACAGAAGCAGTCAGTCCGCCTCCTGCACTTTGTCCGGCCACTCCAATGCGGGTAGGGTCTACTCCTAGTTCAGCTGAATGTTCAGAAAACCATTTTAATCCAGCATAGCAATCCTCTGCAGGAGCTGGAAAAGGATGCTCAGGAGACAGTCGATAATCGACAGAAACAACTACACAATTTATATCTAAAACAAAACGTTGACAGATGTAATCATTCTTTTCAGGTACACCAATAATGTAACCACCGCCGTGAACCCATAGCAGACCCGGAATTCCTTCTGTTTTTTCTTTTGGTTGGTAAATTCTTACCCGTAAATCCAGGGTATTTTCTGGACCTGGAATGTATCTATCAGAGATTGAGACAGATTCATTTACTGGAGACTCTCTTAGCATTTCTGAAATACTTCCCCTGACCGTCTCTAAATCATTATAATGCATTTCCGGCATTGCAGAGAACATAGACCTTAATTCAGGATTTAATCTTTCTTCCATAACGATTTCCCCCTGGAATCATTCTTGCTTTACAAAGGATAAGGTAGTCATGAACTATGGTAAACGAGTAACACAGAATTGCTCATCATGACCAAGAATTTCTGCTTTGACTTGTTTTCCAGAAGCAACCTCCAAAATTTCTCGGTAGATTTCATTTCCCATTTGTTCAAATGATTTTTCTCCACTTAACACTTGTCCTGCATTTATATCAATATTCTCTTTCATTTTTATATAGGTTTTTGGATTTCCAGTCAATTTTATCACTGGAATCCCTGGAAAACCTGTCGGGGTTCCTCTTCCAGTAGGAAACAGGATGATTTGTGCACCTGCTGCAACTTGTCCAGTTGAAACCTCACCGTCATGTCCAGGAGAATCTAGCAAAAACAATCCTTTTTTATTTTTATCTGGTTGATGGCCATATTGAATTACACCACTAAATGGAGCATTTCCTGATTTTTTCATACTACCCAAAGACTTTTCGACTACACTCGATAATCCGCCTGCATAATTGCCTGTAGAAATTAAATGTGTTCTCTCTTTATTGCTAGAATTTTGTGTTTGTCTTCTAAGTTTTTCTTCCGTTCGATAAATGGTTTCACGAATCTCACTTGCTACTTTTTCATTTACGGCTCTTCTGGCTAATATATCTTCTGTGCCAATCAATTCAGTGATTTCACTTAAAATCGAAGAACCTCCTTGATGTACTAGAATATCTGAAGCAATGCCGAGTGAAGGATTTGCAATTAATCCTGATGTCATATCCGATCCGCCACAGTTTAATCCAATCATAAGCTCACTTACTGAGGCCTCCTCTCTAACCTGCCTTGAAGCCATTTGCTGCATTTCTCTAGCAACCTTTGTACCTTTATGAATGGCTGCCAATGAATCTCCCTCTGTTTGAATAACAACAGTTTCTAGCATTTTATTAGTTGGAGCAATTCCATCTGCTAATTCATAAGGCGAAAATCTTTCACAGCCCAAGCCCACAACGACAACACCTGCAAAATTAGGATTTTTCCCAATCGCAATCAATGTTTTAGCTGTGACTTCAAGGTCTTCACCTACCTGGCTGCATCCAACAGGGTGTCTAAAAAAAACACTACCTGGTACCTGATAGGCAATTCTTTCAGCTACTTTTGCAGAACAAAACACAGAGGGAATAATTGCGATTAGGTTACGAACACCTACATATCCGTCTTTCCTTCTAAACCCCATAAATGTATTAGTCATTTATTTCATCCCCCTTTCACAATACATATTATGGTTATGAATATATTCACCCTTTTTAACAAACAAACTCATTCTTCCGATTTCTTCACCGTATTTTAAAACGCTTTCATCTTTTCCGATGTCAATGAGCGCGAATTTATGACCAAATGTGATATCTTCCATTACCTTGACTGATTCCTCACGATCTTTATACCGTACTAGACAAGCGTCTCCTTTTTTAAGATCCGTGAGAGCGATAGCTACATTATCAGAATCATCGATAACCAGTGCGGCCTTTTGTTGAATCATAATGTTCTCCATTCTTCTTGCTCCTTTCATTAGCAATGTGATTTAACCGTAAATTTATTTTTGCAAGATTCCCATCCTGATTAAACGTTAGTTCATGAGGATCTTTTACAATAATTTCTCTGTTAGTTTTCTCAAGTTCATTTAAAACCGATAAAGAAACTCGAATACGTTTTAAATGAAGAGTATTGGGTATTTGCACTATTTTTATAGATTCTTTTTTAATCTTTGGTCCTAAGCTTTGGATAGCTGTTTCCACAGACTCCTTATCCGTAGCGTATATCATTGGGAGCATTGCTCTTCTTAAAAAAGTAGCTGTAAGAGCATTCGTATAAGTAGATTTTCTATCCATTTTATCTACTAATCTTTGAGTTGTGAAATCTGCTAGTCCTATTCCTTGAGCATTTCCAAATGATTGGTCAGCTATATCTAATACAACTATTTTACTTACGAAAGGACGTTCTGGTTCGGGTACACCATCAATTCTCCATCTGCCGATAATATTTGGATCCATGCCAGTTCCGCTATAACATTTGCCCATTTCCTCAATGATTAAAATATCTATGTTATCTATGGGAAGACTAGGCATCATCGATTTTGAATACTGGAGAAGCTCCGATTCCTTTTCATGCCAATTATCTTTAGAAACACCTACAATATCTGCAGTTTCATCGTAACCATTTTCAATGATCGCCAGCCCCATTAAAATGGGGCTGTTTTGTAAGGCAAATAAAGAAACCTCTTCAATATTTAAAGGCATTTGCAATGCACCATCACTATGGACAAAGGAAGCACCTTTGATCTTTCCAAGTCCAATTGTCACCATTTTACTTAATCCGCTTTCCACTTTTCCTCTAAAAGCTGTATGGGCCTTAATGCGGTTGATTACTAAAATTCCATCGGCATGATAGGCATTTTTATCCATATAGACAGGTTGCCCTTTTTCAGTGTGCCCTAGAAGCTCAACCTCCATTGACGAACGGATTTCTGCCCCCACACTTTCTTCAGTAATTCCCAGATGGTAGAGTACCTCGATTTGTCCTTGTGCTGTCCCAGCTCCATGACTCCCCATTGCAGGCACTAAGAATGGCTTATATCCTGCATCTTTTAAATAACGCACACATTCGTGTAATATTTCAACGATATTAGAAATACCTCTGCTTCCTGCAGTTATGGCTATTTCAGAACCTTTCGGCAAATCGTTTACTGGAAGGTTTTCTTTCATCTCCCTGAATATCTTATTTGGAATATCCACTAACTGGTTAGCGGGGAACTTTTGCTCAATCTCAAACATTTTAAACATTTTTTTCATCCCTCATTTATTGAAAATATCCCAGACACACTCAGTGAATTTTATCCTTATTATTTAATAAATCCATTTTTAGTTAACCACTCTCTAGCAACTTTATTAACATCTTCATGTTTAACATCCACTCTGTAATTCAGTTCAGTCATGGTTGCCTCATTTAATTTTTCACCCATTTTGTTTAAAAGCCCTTTTAATTCAGGATTTTTTTCTAATACTTTTTGGTTAATGACAGGTGCAAGGTTATACGGTGGGAAGAATTGTTTGTTATCTTTTAACACGACTAAATTAAACCCTTTGTTACGTCCGTCTGTGACAGTACCCATTGATACTTGAACTTGTTTCTCTTTTAACGCATTCAAAACAAGACCATTGTCCATTTTCACGATATTTTTCTTCGGAAACTTGAATCCATACTTTTTCTGAAGTCCAATTAGACCATCATTGCGAGAAAAGAATTCAGCGTTAGAAGCAAATTTCAGCTTGCTTGAATCTTTATTTACATAATTGGCAAGGTCTTCAAGAGATGTAATACCTAATTCATTTGCAAGGTCTTTACGCATTAAAACCGCATAAGTGTTATTAACATCCGATTTATTTAACCAGATAAGTCCCTTCTTCCTATCAATTTCTTTTACTGTTTCATAAGCTTTTTCTGGATCTGTTACAACATCCTGCTTTAAATACACCACAAGAGCTGTTCCTGTATATTCCCAATATAAGTCAACTTGGCCATTTTCAAGCGCTTTGCGGACAACTGTACTTCCCATACCGCTAGCCTCTTCGACATCATATCCCTTTTCTTTTAAATAGAGTGAAGTCATTTTTGAGATAATATGCTGTTCTGTAAAATCCTTACCGCCAACAGTAATCTTACCTTTACTGCCACCTGAACCATTTGTAGAATCAGCGCCGCATGCGGCTAGTGTTGTGACAAGAATCGTCGTAAAAATAATTGATAAAAGTTTTTTCATCTCATTTCCCCCTAATTAATTAAATAGTTTCCGTTTGACGTTGCAATCCTTTGGGTATAATTACTTTTTCAAAGATACCAATTACAAAATCTATTAATATAGCTAATAAAATGACAGGTAAAGCACCTGCAAGCATAAGTCCGGTGTCATAAAGGGAAATACCTGAGAAAATAAGATCTCCCAGTCCTCCACCCCCAATTAAAAAGGCAAGAGCAGCTGTCCCAACATTAATTACGATTGCCGTTCGAATTCCCGCTAGAATGGCATAGGATGCATTTGGAAGTTCAAGCTTCCACAGAATATGATTTTGTGTCATCCCCATTCCTTTACCCGCATCAATAATCGCTGGATGAACAGAATCAATACCCGCCATCGTATTTCGTAACATTGGAAGCAAAGAAGTAAACCATAAGCCAAAAACCGCTGTTTGCCAGCCTATTCCCAGGTAGCTCATTACAAGTGCTAAAATAGCAATACTTGGAACCGTTTGCCCGATATTTGCAAAGTTCATCACAATAAATTCAAACTTTCTAAATTGAGGTCTTGTAATAAAAATCCCAAGAGGAAGCGCACAACAGATTGCCGCTAACGAGGAAATGGCAACCAGGGTTAAATGTTGACCAAGTAAGTACATTACAGCATTTTTGTTCTCCGCAATGTAAGTAAAGGACCCGCTTTTTATTGCATATACCAATAGTGCAATTATGACTACATACAGCACGATGCGAATCATCAATTCTGCTTTATTTTTCCCTTTCATTTAACCACCCCCTTAACGAACAATTGTTTGTAACTTCGAAGGATGTACACCTGTTAATGTTTGAAAGTCAGAGAAGCTTAATATTCCATATGGATCATTATTTTGGTCTACCACGAGTGCTTCCCCCGTTGGCGAAGATAATAAAACGGATAGTGCGGTCCGTAAGTCCGTTTCAAGCATTACGACATCCCCAGAATATTCCTGAGTGTTCCCTTTTACTCGTCCTAATTTCGCCACTTTTTTTAATAAATCTTTGACAGTTAAGAGAGAGAGTCGTTTAATTTCGCGGTCACTTCCTATAAAGTCCCGTATAAAATCATTTTTGGGGTTGGATAATATATCGTCGGGTGTTCCAAACTGCATTAAATGCCCTCTATTGAAAATTGCGATCTTGTCACCTAAGCGAATCGCTTCATCAATATCATGGCTCACGAAAAGAACTGTTTTCTTCATATCTTTCTGAATACGTAAAAATTCATTTTGTAAGTGTTCACGAATGACCGGATCAAGTGCACCAAATGGTTCATCCATTAACATGACTGGAGGATCTGCTGCCATGGCACGTGCGACACCAATTCTTTGCTGTTGTCCACCCGATAATTCCCAGGGAAAGCGCTTACGATATTCTTCATGGTTAAGACCCATCATTTCCATTAATTCCTTATATCGGCTCTTCATTTTTTCGGCATCCCAGCCAATCATTTTAGGAACGACATTAATATTTTCTTCTATAGTCATATTTGGAAACAATCCGTTTTGCTGGATCACATATCCAATTGATCTCCGTAATTTAATTGAATCTAACGAATTAATCTCTGTTCCCCCAATTTCAATTGTTCCATCTGTAATTTGAACAAGACGGTTGACCATACGCAGAAGAGTGGTTTTCCCACAACCAGAGGGACCTATTAATACACAAATTTCTCCCTTTTCCACTGTCATATTAACATTATCCACTGCTTTCACTTTTTCCCCTTGTCTTTCATAAACCTTTGTAACACCCTTGAAAGTAATCATTGGACAACATCCCCTTTCCTATTTTGAATGAGCTGTCTTTGGCGCAACCTGCTTTTGTAATAGTCCAAGTAAAAAATCAGCCACAATTGCTAACACAGAAACTGAAACAGCACCAACCTGTACCATCGCCGTGTAGCTCGTTGAGATACCCGTTTGGATGTATTCTCCAAGCCCACCTGCACCTATATAAGCTGCAATAGCCCCAATTCCAATCGTTAACACAACCGCAGTGCGAATACCCGCCATGATTACTGGAAGGGTTATCGGAATTTCAACTTTTATAAGACGCTGCCATGTCGTCATTCCCATTCCAATTGCTGCATCACGCATGTTTGGATCGACATTTTTTACAGCAATAAAGGTATTTCGGATGATTGGAAGTTGCGAATACAAGACAAGGGCAATAAACGCAGGTAAAAATCCTATTCCCTGGTTGATGATAGAAAAGATTGGAATCATAATACCAAAGAGCGCAATACTAGGAATCGTCATCAAAATACCTGCAACAGATAACACTAAATTCGAAAGTGTTTCGTGCTGACTGATATAGATTCCAAACGGTACGCCAATTAGTATGGAAACGCTCACGGAAAGCCCAACTAGTTGAATGTGTTCCCATGCCATTATTAGAATTTCATTCCAATTTGATGAAATAAAGTTAATAAAATCCACTTTATATTTTCCTCCCCTCATTTTCTAAAATTCAAAACATACGATTCATGCTATTAATTACTCTTGCAAGAGTTGTGCCAATTCTAAGAACATTTGGATTATGCATTCTTCAATAAATTTCACGAAGAATAATAGTAAATAAAATGTTTTTGTGTTAAATTTTTTTTACATTTTATAAAATTCTATTTTATCTCGCACGCATCCGCTAGTAGTCGCATTTGTAATAAGCAACCTGGATTTGTCGTCTCAATTCTTCTTGCATTTTTTGTTATGCCTTTTTACGGAATAATCGTTTGAATTTGCTTAATTAGCTGTTCATGTATCATTTTGTGCCCCGCTTTATAAACCAAGAAGTTTCTTTGGATTGTCAACAATCATCTTTTGAATCTCTTGGTTTGTTATTCCTTGTTCTAGCATTTCATTGACAAAATTGCTCAGAGCCTCGATTGGCGGAATGTTATGGTCTTGACCATAATCAGTTACAAGCACGCAGGATTCCACACCAATTTCTCTAATGGTTTCTGCCATCTGAGTAACAGAAAGATCTTTGAAATCTTCACTACAGGCCATATAACATTTCTCAATTATTGCGCCTTTTTTGGCAAACACTTTCTGTAATGCGAGAGGTACCGGTGCAATGCCTAAATCTGCATGCTGGATCAAGATTTTTTCAATATGATGTTCTTTTGCTGCATCAATCAACGCAGAAACCTCTTCTACGGATAAATGGCCTGTTGCCAGGGTTATGTTTGCTTCGCCTATTAATGCTAAGATTTCGTGTACACTCTGTTTTATTTTTTTGTCCTCATCCAGAATGGTTAAACCCTCTTCCACATTCGGCAAAGGACGTTCACTATTAAATAACCGAGTTTTCTTTTTACCGAAATGACAGCAGTGCTCATTTGATGAAATGGTTGGCATCCAGATGATCTTTGCTCCTAACCTGATCGCCATATCCACAGCCTTTGGGGAAAGTCCACCAGTAAACTCATTTAACACAAGTCCACCATACACATGAAGACTAGGCTCTTTTAGCCGTAATACTGTAGCCCGGTCAACTGTCGATGCCTCATGTGCTTTTAGAACAACCCCTGCCATTTTCGCCTTTTTCACATCCTCTATTAGTTCCCAATCGGTTTGCTTTCTTGGAAAAATGCTGGGATAGCTGTGGCAATGAAGTTCAATTGCTCCTTCAAGTAACGAATGATAATCCATCTCTCCATCTCCTCTTCCAGTTTTGCGTTCACATTGATAACTCTTGCAAGAATGATGCCAACCCTAAAGAGCGTCAATTCACCTTACTTTGTTACCATTAATAAAATTTTGTAAAAATTTTTTCACGCCTACCACGTTCATTGATAACAACAACCAGAAATCTATATTTTTCTATACATCATAAAAATGCCATTCGACTAAGCGAATGGCATTTTTAGTGTTCAAGGTATTTATTCATTTTATAAAAAAGCCGTTGCCTAGAAACCCCCAGCTCTCTTGCTGCAGAAGCAATTTGTCCATGATTTTCCTCTATAGCATTTAAGATTAATTGTTTCTCCATATCCTCTAGCTGTTCTGGCAGCGTTTTCGATTTATCGAATGTGGATATGGTTGATGAAACTGGTTGAGTTTGCCTGAACCCCTGAATTTCACGAGGGAAATCCTGGATCGATAAATTTTCTCCATTACATAAAACTACCGCTCTCTCTACTGCATTTTGAAGTTCTCGAACATTACCCGGCCAATCATATCCAATCAATATTTTCATCAATTGGGCGGAAACATGGTAATTTCTCTTCATCTTTTCTCGATGCTTTTCTAAAAACTCCTCAATTAGAAAAGGAATATCCTCGCTGCGGTTACGCAGTGGAGGGATGTGCATATCGACGATATTTAAACGGTAATACAAGTCTTCACGAAAGCTTCCATCTTGGACCATTTGTTTTAAATTCCGGTTTGTTGCTGAAATAATTCGAACATCTACTTGTTTTACCTCGTTGCTCCCAAGGCGCATAAATGATTTATCTTGCACAGCTTGGAGTAGCTTGGCTTGAAGTGATAATGGCACTTCTCCGATTTCATCCAAAAAAATAGTACCGTTTTGTGCTGCTTCAAATTTCCCTCTACGACTCGCTGTAGCACCAGTAAATGCACCCTTTTCATAACCGAAGAGTTCACTTTCCAATAATTGTTCAGGTATCGCAGCACAGTTTACAGCAATAAAAGGACCTAAATTCCGTTCACTTAGGTTATGAACCATCCGGGCAATTAAACTTTTTCCCGTTCCACTCTCGCCATGAAGTAGAATAGTAGCATCTGTGGTAGAAACACGCTCGATTAATTCATAGATCTGCTTCATTTCTACACTTGTACTAATAAAGCCATTTCCGACTTCAAGGTGTTTGAGTCGCTCTTTTAAGTTAATATTTTCTAATTTCATCCCAATAAAGTTGTATGCTTTATTTATGATCAGTTCGATTTCATCCAATTTTGCGGGCTTTACAATATAATCGAATGCACCTGCCTTCATGGCTGAAACGGCACTTTCCACTTCACCATAGGCAGTCATAATAATAAATATCTTTTGGGGATAAAGTGAACTAAATTCCTCCAAAAGCTCTAAACCATTGACATCTGGAAGATTTAAGTCAAGAAAAACCACATCCACGTTATTTTCTTGTATTCTCTTTCTTGCCTCATTTCCATTAGCAGCAATCGTTATTTGATATCCCTTTTTACGAAAAGATAATGACAATGCCCGTAAAAGCCTAATTTCATCATCTACAAACAAGAGGCTCTTTTTCATGTTCATCCTCCCTTTGGTAATTGAAAGTGAAAGGTTGTCCCTTTATTGATTTCACTATCAACCCAAATTTTTCCACCATGTTGCATAATGATTTCATGTACGATGGATAGACCAAGACCCGTCCCTTCAGGTTTTGTTGAATAGAATGGGTTAAAAATCCATTTTAACTTATCAGCTGGTATACCTTCCCCTGTATCGGAAACCGATAGCTGCCAGCAATCAGACTTGTCTGTTATTTTAATAGAGATGATACCACCGTTTTTCATGGCATGAAGGCTGTTTAACAAGAGATTTAATAACAACTGACTAAGTTTATACTTATCACCTACAACGGGTGCATGACTCATTTGATAATCAGTACTCACTTTTACGTTAAAGTCATTAAACTTGTTCCTTAAAAGATTAAGTAACTCATTTACAATGGGAATTAAATCAATTAGTACTGTTTCATTATGGGAATCACCTTTGGTGAGTTTCAAGAAATCTGTTAACAATTTATTCATTCGATTGGAAGATACCAAAATATCATCTGTCAATTCAACAATGATTTCTTTATCTACATGACTATCATCAATTTGTAGTATTAGGGTTTCAGCTGCAACCTGAATGATGCTTAAGGGATTTTTAATCTCATGGGCAATCCCTGCAGTCAGCTGACCAAGCGAGGCCAAACGTTCACTTTGCTTTACATATTCTTCAAGTTTCTTTATCTCACTTACATCTCTAATTACTAGAAGTGAGCCAATGTATTGATCCTGTTCCCCTTTAAATAGTGAAGTATACATCCGAACATCATGTAACTGCTCTTGTTTATCCACAATCTGGCTTTCTACTTCTTGAAATGCTTTACCTTCCTTTAATGTTTTCAAAAGAACGAATTCTTGAACGTCTTGTTTGATTGGCAGATTAAAAATATGCTTACCTAATACTTCATCACGATGATATTGCATCAACTCTTCTGCACCTTTATTAAAGGTCATAATTCGACCATCCTGATCCGTCGTGATAACACAATAAGGAATGGATTCTAATATATAAAACATGCTTTGTTCCTTTTCTCGAAGCTCCGTTGCCATTTCTGATAAAATCAGTGAGAGATCCCCTATTTCATCCTTTGTATGCAGGGGAATAAACTTTGCTCTCATCCCTTCCCTATATTCTTGGACTTGTTTAATAAGTGATATCACAGGGCGAACTACTCTTGATGCACTGAACACTGCTAAGACAAGAGCAATAAAAGTAACAAACATAAATCCTTTTATAAGTAATACAGTAACCGATCTAGCGGGGGTCATGGCCTGTTTTACCGGCTCACCAACTAAGAGACTCGTATTTCCCAATAGAAGCGGCCTAAACGAGATCACCATATTCTTATTAAAAAGAGTTCCATTCCAAATGCCATAACGTTCTTTTTCTATGTTGTTGATGACTTCCTTATTTTTAATTTTTTTCCCAATATAGTGTTTATTTGTATGAGCAATAATGGTACCGTTACGATCAGTAATGGTATTAATACCTTCATTTCCAATTGCGAATTTTTGTAAGTGATCTGAAAGAATGTTTAAATTTAAATAGGCGATTACTGTACCCTGAAAATCTCCCTGGTCATTGAGCGATGGATAGGCAACTGCAATTGTCTTACGGCCATCTGGAAGCTTTATCATATTAGAAACATACCTTGTTTTGCTCCATGACATTCGCTTTAAAATAGAATGAACATAGACAGGACTTGTAAACGGAACATCAGGAATCCTATATTGAAGTTTATTTCCTTGGTAAGCCTCGAATAATAAATAAAGCGAATCCTCGCCCAGAATTGTTTCCACTTCTCGCTCATAGGCGCTTTTATTGTTGTTATCGTCTGATATCTCCACAATTGGTGAAACATGTCTCATATTTCCGATTACGTCCTGAATAATGATTTCAACCTGTGTCCCTAATGTTTTTGCAATAAGTTCATCACGGTATTCCATTTGTGAACGAATCGAGGTATTCAGGGCATTAACTGTAACAAAATATAGCGATGTCAATACAAATAAGATCACAATTATAACGGTAATGACATAACTTTTCGTAAACCTTGAATGGATTAATTTCATTAACAATACCTCAAATTGCTTAATGGTAAATATATGAAATTAGTGGTACTATAAAAACTGTTGTATTCCTATATTTTTTTATTCGCTAAACCAGTAACATTCCCTCTAAATAACAACATTTTCCTCAGTTATTGTCGACTTGTAAATGGTGGGTGTGTTAACGTTACTTGAAATAAGTGGTCGATAGTTATGAATTCGCCGTGTTAATAAAAGTTTTCGTTGATCAAACCACCAATTATGATTGGTCATAGTTAGAGGCACGATAAGGACTTCTTCCTTATTAGAGGAAGCAACAATCGGCGTGTCCCCCCCATATATCGGATCAAGAGTATACAGAGCACTCCCTCCTTTATAGCCAAGGCTTGTTCCTGTAAAGTTAGCAATAAGGGTTTTTGCTTGCGAAAATCTTGCAATCGCATCCCATGTGGTCATGGTGTTTACAGGGAATTTATTTTCCATTATTTTTTCATGAAGGGACATCGTTTGCCCAAATTCACCGGACCAGCTTGAAGGAATGATAATGTAATCTGCTTTATTCACAGCCATAATTCCTGCAATTTCAGGAAATGCGGCATCGTAGCCTACCATTAGACCGACACGTCCAATTCCATTTATGTACCTAACAACAATTTCTTTACCTGACGATGCCCAGCGTTCGTCTGCCTTTGTCAAATGTATATTCCGAGCTTTTGCAACGATTTCACCATTTGGCGCTATGGCATAGACAGTGTTATAAAAAAGATCCTGATCACTCTCAATCATGCCAAAAACAAGATGTATCTGATGCATTACGGCAAGTCTCTTCATTTCGTTTACCGTTTCATCTTGATCGGTTTCTCCAAGCTGTCGAATCGTTAGCATATCAAGTGAATGAACGGTTCCAATTAATGAGAGTTCCGGACAAACTGCCAATGATAACGGGCTTTTCTCACCTTGGCTACTCGAAACTGCTTCAGCGAGAAGTTTCTTTATTTTCTTTAGGTTTGCACCTTTATTTCCAATTTCAGGAGTGTATTGTAAGAGAGCTGCAATTTTTTTTAGACTACTACCCTTTCTATCTAGTAAATCTGATTCTTTGTCGTGTTTACTATCGTTCCAGGGTCCAGAAAATAACATTAATTCACTGTATAGCTCTGGTTTTCGTTCATTAAGCCTACTTTTTGCTGGGTTGTTATATCCCGTAGGATCAATATCTGCGTATAAAATCGTTGATTTATCATTTGCTTGTTCCTCATTTACGTAAGATGTTTCCGCAAGCTTTTCACCAAGTGGTGACCAAATCGTGCTTGCACCAATCATATGATAACCTTTTTCTGTATTCGAACGGTTAGCTCCCAATATGTATATACCATTCATCTCGGCCCAAGACTGAAGCATAGAAAGCGCTCCACCTGTAGAATTTGTAGGATAACAGAGAATATCAGCCCCGTTTAAGGTAGCTATTCTTGCAGATTCAAAAAAATTGGCATCAAAACAAATGATCATCGAAATTTTACCGATTTCTGTTTCAAAAACCGGAACGCCCATTTCACCCCAACTGGACCAGCTATCTTCTGTTGCCCATTGATGTATTTTACGATATTTCCCGATATAGCCCGCAGGACCTATAAGTGTAGCAGAATTATAAAAAAGCCCATCATCCTCATCTACTTCTGCCATTCCAATCACGATATGTGTATGGTAGCGTTTTGTAACTTCTTCAAAAACGGCAGTCGTTTTTCCTGGAATCGAATCCACGAAGGGACTGATTGCCCGGCGATTTTCATAATGATAACCGGTAGTGGACATTTCAGGTGTAACAATTAATTTTGCACCATTTTCTGCAGCTTTTATCACCACTTCTAATAAATTCTTTATATTATCTTCCAAATTGTTTAGGCATGGATTAAATTCGATAACTGCGGCTTTGAATGGTTGTATGTTCTCCACAGTAATCCCCTCCTATTTATTATGTTGAAAAAACAGATGGCAAGCATTTGCCATCTGTTTTCATTAAGCATGCACTTGTACTACTTTTTCTACTTCTTTCTTTCCAGCTAGATTTTCATTAAAAAACGTTTTTAACTGGTCAATCAATTCCTGGAAAACTTCATGCTCGTGGTACATAAAGTCATTGTGTTTACCATCAATTATATAAAGCTGCTTTGGTTCATTCGCTGCCTCATATAAGCTATACGCTTCGTCAACTGGATGCAATAAATTTTCTTTTCCGTGTGCGATAAATAACGGCACCTTAACGTCTTTTGCTGCTGCTTCTGCTTTTAAACTAATCATCGAATCGGTAAACTGAAGAACTACTTGATGTCCGAATGCTGAAAAGACCCTAAGCTCTTTATCTACATAATCAGCGGTTGCCGGGTCAAGCGGATAATGAGCAAACGCATCTACAAGCTTTGATTTTCCAGTTAGGACACGATGATTACGATCTTCCTCAACCACTTTTAATATTTCATTCCACTCAACATAAGAATGAATCGATCGTAACCATCTTTCACCATCATAAAAACCATTTAATGCGGCAACAGCCTTAACCCGCTTGTCGATTGCAGTGACACGGACTACATTGGAAGCACCCATTGCCCATCCAATTAATCCGATTCTTTCAGGGTCCACTTCGTCTTGAAGGGAAAGGAACGTAATGGCATTTTGAATGTCTTCTACCTGCTCATCTAAAATAACACGTCCTTCTTCACCTTCACTTTTTGCAAAACTACGGTAATCGAAGCCCAAGCACACATAACCGGCCTCTGTTAAATTCCGCGCAAATAGCTTCGGATAAAATTCATTAATCCCTTGATAACCAGAGTTTGGGATAATAGCCGGGCGCTTTTCTCCAGGTTTGTAGTCATCTGGAAGATACAGTGTGCCATCAAGTTTAAATCCTTCACTATAAAAATGAATTTGACGCTCAATCATGTCTTATTACCTCCAATTAATTGTTTATACAGAACTCACTAAATAGTTATTGCAAGTTGTGTGCCAATTCTACAATTGTTTAAAAAGAGACGTAGAATTATCTTAATGAGGTAAAAAACAAATAGTAAGGCTTACTAAAATGTAAAAATAACAGAAAATTCGTAAAATAATCTTTACACTCTGCATCATTTTTATGACAACACAAGATTTAAAGTCTTAAGAAAGACTCGTTTCTTTAAAACTTTATAATGATCTCCATATGCTAGTAGATACATATCAAAGAGAATTAATGTTAGTGGATTATCATGAGCATTATTGGTTGCCAGGCTGTCGAGAAACCGACGACAGCCCATTATTTTACATAATAAAGGGACCACTCCACTTTTATGTCCGGAGACTTTTCAAAAGGACTTATTTGGTATGTTAATGACATATGATTTTGCCCGGTAATTGACGGATCCCGTTGTCCTGAACCTGCCGGTTTTTTTTGTCCCTTCGAAAAGGAAAAAGAGAGAACTACGCCAGTTCTCCCTCAATTACTTTTCACCATGCGGTCATCGATGATGCGATGGCTGTTCTGTGCCGCAAACAAAAGACAATGCGTCGCTAATTTATTGATCAGGCGGGCGGCGCCACTCGCATACTGATAAATCTCATCAATGGCTGCTTCTGAGAAAATATCTCGATTCCCCCTGAATATGTAAGATGGCGATCGATGTACTCCGCAGCTTCCGCTCGGTCCAGGTGACCCAATTTATGGCACGTTTCTTTATTTCACAGGAAGATTGTATTAAGTCCACAAGGCGCTGAAAGAGGGATAAAAGAAAGCGAAGCAAAATAGAAAATGATACCGAATTCAAATACCATTTAGCATAGGAAAAGAGCATTCATCTTCAGAAAAAATCTGAACCGAATGCTCTCATTTTTACATTCTTTTGGAATGGGTGTCAGGTATTTATTTTATACCCATTTGTGTTTAAACTTAACAACAACTTTTTATCACTTAAGCTATCCTCCATGCAATGGACGGGTAGTATTTTTTGAAAAATACACAAAAAATATCCACCCTTTCCCATTGCATTACGGATTTTGGCAGGTGCTGGATTGTCGCCAAGCCGACGTACCAAAAACGAGCATTCACATAATCGGCTTGCTCACTCCAATTATACCTGCCAAATCGCCAGTGTTTTCGATCTCCAACATGCTCTTATTCTTAATGTAACAACGCAAAAAAACGCCAAATACCCTCCACCCAAAAACACATGAAAATACCTATTGGAACCTAACTCCACTTATTGAAAGACTTAAATAGAAAATACTACCCTGAAAAACTTTTACTCTCTGACCAATTTTAAGTTTGATTTTTTTAGTTACTTTTTAAGCAAATATAAAATAATTCTGAAAATAATGGATTTCACCTTGAACCTTACGTGACGTAATGATGTATATTGAAGTTACCGGTAAAGAGCTAGCGCCAAAAAAGGGGATGATTATGAAACGACAATGGAAAGTTGGAGAACTTGCAAAGCTAACTGGATTAACCATTCGAAAATTGGGTTTATCGCTAGAAGAGATTAAATCTGTACTAGATGATACCGACTACAATCCATTAGAAGTATTATCCCTTCAAATTGATCGTCTTAAAGAAAATATCAGGATTCAACAAAAGATAAAGAAAGAATTGGAAAATGTATCAAATCTTATGCAAATGGAAGAAACAGTGACTGTTGAAGATGTTACAAAGCTATTAACCATGATGAAAGTGAGTCATGAAAAATATTTTACTGAACGGCAGATGAATATGATGCGCCTCCTGGACCGGCTTGGCCATTTCCTTGCCGGCAAAACAGATGAACCAAATCAAGGGAGGAAGGAATAAATGATGAAAAAGCGATTCGTAACGCACGATACCTTTGTTATTGAACAGACCTATGACGCCTCACCCGCACAGGCCTTTGCGGCGTGGGCGGACCCTGCCGCCAAAGCACGTTGGTTTGCAAAGCCTGATGAATTCGACTTCCGAGTGGGCGGACGAGAGACCAATCAAGGCGGCCCGAACGGGGGACCAGTCTACACCTTTGATGCCCTCTATCAGGACATCGTTCCTGACCAGCGCATTGTCTATTCCTACACCATGGATCTTAATGAAAACCGGATATCAGCTTCAGTAGTAACAGTGGAGTTTAAGCCCACGGACTCTGGTACTCAGCTGACCTTCACCGAGCAGGGCGCCTTCCTCGACGGCCATGATTCCGCAGCCCATCGTGAGCACGGGACGAAAATCATACTGGATAAGCTGGGCGAGCAGCTGCGGAATGAGCCTGCAAACAATAAAGAAGAATCGAACATGTCCTCAGAGGTTTCGGCCAATAATAACTCTGCTGAGGCGATCTCGGGCCGCGAAATCGTCAACACGCGTATATTCAATGCGTCGCGTGAACTCGTGTTCAAAGCGTTCAGCGACCCGGATCATTTGGTACATTGGTGGGGGCCTAAGGACTTTACAAATACATTTCATGAGTTCGATATGCGGCCGAATGGTACCTGGCGCTACGTCATGCACGGACCCAATGGCGTCGATTATGAGAACAAGAGGGTCTTTGTCGAGGTCGTGCAACCCGAAAGAATCGTCCTCCGTAATCTGGATCCGACCCATGCGTTTTTTCTAACCATGACATTTACCGAGCAAGAAGGCAAGACCGAGCTGACCTGGCGTATGCTCTTCGATTCAGCTATCGAATGCGAAAAGGTAAGAAAATTCCTCGTCGAGGCCAACGAACAGAACTTCGATCGCCTTGAGGCGCAGCTGGCTGAAATGGTCAGTTACAGGTGACCCCTCACCGAATTGCCTCCTCTGACAAAGAGTATGCCGTATCTTGGATTTGCGAAAGACTACCATAGGTTACAGTGGGGTTCTGCGCTCGGATTACATTGATTTATGATTAGCGCATAGGAAAGGAGCGGATCTAATGACAAATTATCCAAAAATTGTGTCTCAAGACGAATGGCTTGTTGCTCGCAAGGAGCTTCTAACTTGAGAGAAGGAAGCCACCCGGGCGAGAGATGCATTGAACGCAGAGCGACGCCGGCTCCCAATGGTTAAGATTGATAAGGATTACGTCTTCCAGGGTCCGGACGGCAATGCCAGTCTGCTTGACCTGTTCGACGGTCGTTCTCAGCTCATCGTCGGCCACTTCATGTTCGATCCAAGCTGGGAAAATGGCTGCTCCAGTTGCTCGGCCGGTGCCGACGAATTTTCAGACGGCCATCTTAAGCATCTGCATGCCCGTGACACTTCTTTCGTTTACATCTCCCGTGCTCCAGTGACAAAGATAGAGGCGTACAAGACTCGGAAGGGTTGGAGCTTCCCTTGGTACTCCTCGTACGGCAGTGACTTTAACTATGATTTCCACGTTACACTGGACGAGTCTGTCTCCCCTATCGAATACAACTACCGGACCAAGGCCGAGTACGAGCAATTAGGTACGCCATTACACGTCGAGGTGGGGCAGTCGATCGAGTTGCCTGGACGAAGTTGTTTCCTCCGGGATGGGGACATGTCTTTCACACATATTCTGTATACGCCCGTGGTCTCGAACAAGCTGGCGGAGCATACTACTTCCTCGATGAGACTGCGCTCGGCCGACAAGAGGACTGGGAGGAACCAAAAGGTCGTGCGAGCGCCCCACGCGGTTCGAAACCAAACTTCTCGGAATGAACCGTATTATTCAACACTTTCAAATATAAAATGCCGCCCTGTTGGAAAAGCTTCAAAACAAGTAATATATACTGGGAGTAGGAAAAGCCGTGTTGGCGGCTTTTTCTGTTAACAAGCTCTCCCGACGATTCAGGGTGTTTAGACTGAATCCCGGACGGTGCAAATACTTTAACTTCCAAATCCTATCGAATATACTGGTTCAAAATGATTGGCTGAATGCCGATTCATCCTCATTGTAAAAATCCTGTTGGAGGTGAATCATGGCAATTATTCGAATGGAAGAAGTAAAGTTAAACGACATTGGTTATGATTACAAAATTACCCCTTCCAAATCTACCATGGTTAAAAATACAGGTTAATGACCAATGGACTTACTGGCCCCTTATTAAGTTAGAAAAAGCGAATAACTGCTACTATGTGGTGGGTCATTTTGAATACTTTTTTAGTGGCCTGTACATGGATGCTAACGGGGTATTTACATGCAAAGTATCACACTACGAAAGCACTGATAAAATTGATCGTTTTATTCGAACGCTTAATAACCTGTTAGTAGAAGGAAGCCGATATTGGAGTTTGAAAAATTTCTATTTGAAGAGCATTCTAGCAGCTCCCAACTGGGGAATTTCTTCCTTATCCCATAGGTTAAAGGTGGATCAGGCAGATCTTGAAAAATTAATATTACACCCAACCCTAGGAAAGAATGAAAAGTTAGCCAACTCATTAGGCGAACAGCCGTTATTTAACTACATAAAAAACTCTACTTTAAGCGCGGAAAATAAACATTTCCTTTTTTCTATCGCCAGTAAGAACACGGTAAAACTAACTCAAAAGGATGTTTCTACATTTGTTGATTATCACATGAAACAAGGGAATACCTTTAATTGTTTTCACCCTGGTGCGGAGAACATCTTCTGGGAAATTGTTAAATATATGGACCATGTCAAGAACGTGCATTGGGAAATATTGAGCAACGTTACTTTACGAATCCATTTGTAAAAAAGAGGGATCTCTCAACTGACTTAAAAATAAATACCTATGTTAAATGACAAACTTAAAAATTTGCTTATTTGTTTTTACCATTCAAGTAGGTGGATAACCCGATATAGAGAGTATATGGCTTTGGGATAGAGCGCTTATGAACACCAGAAGGCTTTGGTAAAGGCGAATAAATCTCTAGAATGTGCTTGGCACGTTTTAAAGGCATACTTACTTTGGGATTACGATGATTAGGATCCTCTTCTATAACCTTTAATGTTTTTCGATCTTCTTTCGTGGAGGGGAGATGAAATAAGAAATCATCAATTTTGATTGATACAACCAATTGTTGCAACGTATTTCCCGGGTTTAGCGAATAGGTTAGACCCAATTTCTCAGCCCGGCCTTCTTTCAGCAGTTGCTGGATCGCCCTGTGCTTAATGGAATAGAGTGAAGGTGCATTTTTCGCATGTTTGTTTATAATATGAATCGCTATAGCTATTACTTGGGTTTTCGTTTTCATCAGGCTGCCCTACCTTAGATAATGAAAGCATCAATTCATAGGGAATCGATGCTTTCTCACTATTGTTTAGTCTTTAGGCCATTCATTAACTTTTTAATGGGCTTGTTGCTTTTGTTAAATCGATGACTCATGACTTTGCGTTTTAATTTGCCTCAACAATACATAGACCATAATAATCCCCATGGAATCAATAATGACATCATACAACCTGCCATCCCGTCCGAAATACAGCTGAGCAATTTCTGTAAAGATGGCAAAGCCTATAGAAATTACCAGAGATCGGCTGTGCTTTTTCAACAAGGAAAACAGTAGCAGATCTATAATAGCAAAGCCAGCAAAATGGCCAAACTTCACTAGATAGAAGTATTGATGAATCAAAGTAAGATCCGAGAGATTAAAAAAGGAAAGAAAGTCAGGCGACGGATCCCAAGTAAAATTAACCGTTTGATAGTAAAGCAAGGCTTCCAGGTTGTCTGTGAAGGTGTGTAAGCCTAGAAATAGGGCCCAGACTATGACAACTATTAATTTAATAATATTCATACATTAATTATTGCCTGCCTAACATCACTTAATAACTTCTTCTTTGAAACCATTAATATTATTCTTTTGCCAATTCCACGCATCTCTGCACATATCATCTAAACTCTTTTCTGCTTCCCAATTCAGTTCTCTTTTAGCTTTTAATGGATCTGCATAACTGACCGCCACATCTCCATGTCGTCGATCAACAATTTTATAAGGAATTGTTTTTCCGATTGCCCTTTCAAAAGCACTAAGTACTTCAAGTACACTATACCCTTTACCGGTGCCCAAATTATAAGCTTCAACTCCTGTATTATTCATGACCTTATCTAACGCTTTTAAGTGTCCTTTTGCCAGATCAACCACGTGGATATAGTCTCTAACCCCTGTTCCGTCAATAGTATCATAATCATTTCCAAACACTTTTAATTCAGGCAGTTTTCCTACTGCAACTTGTGTGATATACGGTGTTAAGTTATTGGGGATCCCGTTTGGATCCTCACCTATTAGTCCACTAGAGTGGGCTCCTACAGGATTAAAATACCGAAGAAGAGCAATACTCCACTCATTATCGGAGATATAAAGATCTCGCAGAATTTCTTCAATCATTAGTTTAGTCCGGCCATAAGGATTAGTTGCTACAAGATTTGTTTCTTCTTTGATAGGTACCTGATTCGTTTGACCATAAACTGTTGCAGATGAGCTAAACACCAAGTTCTTTATTCCATATTCCCCCATAACTTCGCATAGAACTATGGTACTAGCTAAATTATTGTGATAATAATACAATGGCTTCCCCACAGATTCAGCAACCGCCTTTAATCCGGCGAAATGAATTACGGCATCAATATTTTGTTCTGCAAATACGATCCTTAATTTGTCCCTATCTAATAAATTAGCATGTTCAAAATCAAAAGAAACATCTGTAATTTCCCGTACTCTGTTCAATGACTCAGTATGACTGTTTAAGAGGTTATCGATTACCACAATATCATGTCCTGCATTTAAAAGTTCCACACATGTATGGCTGCCGATAAAACCAGCCCCCCCTGTAACTAATATCCTCATAATTCTCCTCCACCAATTTTATATTTAGTTTAGATAAAATTATAAAATGCTACTTATTTATCGAAGTTAATAACTTTCTTTAATGGGTTTAAAACTAAAATTTTCTCATAATTATTCATACTTAGTCTCCATACCAATGAAATATAAATAATTAGGTATATTGATATTTTAATTATTAATGATAAAATCTGACTTTCAATAGGAATTTTATCTATAAAAATGCCGATCCCAGTTGCAATAATAATCGGAATACTTATTTTTCCAATTTCATACCAAAATAAAAATATATCAAGCTTTGCTTTTTGATAATAATAAAAGTTCATTATAAAGCCATTGCCTATTAAATAAGCAATACCTGTGGCAAAAGCAGTTCCTATCCCACCATATTTTATGGCTAATGGAATTGAAGCAATTATATTTATTACTGACATTCCTAAAAATACTATTGCTCTAAACGAATGAAGATTTTTGGCTTGGAGTATAGTTAAACCAATATTTTGAATTAAATCAATTGTGAATGGAATTATTAATATTAAAATAATATAGTATGCTTGACTAAAACTGTGTCCAACCCATATGAAAATAAATTCTTTTCCGAATAATATAAAGCCACTTAGAACAGCCCCTAATAAAATAAATTGCAACCGTCCTACTTTAATAAAAGTATTTGTTAACTCCTTATTAGAGTCCTCTTTTGTAACGCTTTTAGTTATGCTTGGAAGAAACACTCCAGACATGGCAGTAGATAGAGTCATATAATACATAACTATTTGAGACCCTATTGAATAAACCGCTACTGAAGAGGTCCCTACTAGAATTCCTAAAATTACTTGATCTGAATTCCAAAATATCTGATCCATTAAAGCTGTTATAAACACAAAAAAAGAATACCGAAGCATTTCTTTAAAAAGATTTTTGTCCCAATGGTGATATCGTATCTTCACATTAAGTTTTCTAAATGAATAGTATATTTTTAAGATAACACCAGAAATATTTATTATAGCTTGTATGATAACTACAATTAAAGCACTTGCTTCAATAGAAAACACAGCATATACAACAAGAGGGCGCATTATTGTTTGTACTATTGATAATCCTTTTAAAAAAACAAATCTTTCATTCGCATTAATAATTGCATTAAAAACAGAAGTTGCAATAGTTACTGCAGCTGTTATTAATATTATTATATACATCTTTTTAGCTGTTAAAATTTCTAATTTCGTTAAGGAGTCATTAAAAATTTGTTCTAAGAAGAAGTAAAAAATAATTCCTACAATGATAAGTACTATAGTTAAGCTTAAGTAAATTACAATCGATAAAGCCAGGAGATTTTCTTTGCCCTTTTCATTATTTAAAGCTAAATACTTTGAATAGTATCTGGTTACAGTATTAGAAAGCCCAAAATCGAATAAACTTAAATAGATCAAAAAAGAACCCATTAATTGGTATAATCCGTATTCGCTTTTCCCCAAAAAATGAATTAAAAGTGGAATGTACACAAATCCGACCAGAGCGTTAATTACAGTTAACGTATATGAAAGCAGTATACCTGCTTTTCTTTGATTGATGTTCAAACTTAAGTACCTCTATTTCTGAATTCTGCTTACCAAGAAATTAGCAGGCCGCTAATCAATTAATTTAAATTGTTTCTTTCTTCTTGTAAGAAGAAAAAGCCCACAAGGAATAGCTAATGGTAATAAATATTTTCTAGGAGCAGAGAATATCCAATTATATTCTTGTTCATACATTTTTAATGAAACATATTGACTTAAATTTATTACTTGCTCTTTTAGTCTTTTAGAATTCTTTGCACGTTGAAAATAATACAATGCAAAGCCGCTAGGGTTATTTTTTAATAGTGAGGTAAAATTGTTTGAGTAACCATCATCCCGATATTCGCATATTGTCAAAATTTGAGGATGAATAATATATTGATATTTTTCATCAATTTGATCGTAAACGTAATTTTCTGGGATGAATTTAACTCCTTTAATGTAGGGGAACATAAAATCTCTAATGATAGATGTTTTAAATACAATAGTTGTATCACCTTTAAATCCATATTTACTATATAATTTATTAAGGCTTGAGAGTTTAACACTAATAGGAAGTTTTTTTCCCGACAGTGGAGTTAAATCATGCTTGCCTTTTTCAGCAATAATCCCAGCTAAATTAAGACTTTGAAGTTTATCATATAGTTTTTTAATTTCGTATACAGCCTCTTTAATCAAATAATCATCTGAGTCTACACATAAAAATAAATCTCCCTCTGCCTCTCTAACACCTCTATTATGAGCCATCATTTTTCCAGAGTTTTCTTGATAAAAATATCGAACCCTAATTTTTTTTTCATTAATCCAATTTTGACATAAACTTCTAGTTCCATCAGTCGATCCATCATCAACAATGACCCATTCAAAGTCCATTATGGTTTGAATACATAAACTTTCGTATAATCTTGATAATAAATGTTCTCGATTAAATGTTGGTGTAAAAACAGTTAGTAACATCTAATTTTGGCTCCTAACATTTTTATTACTAGTTGAATAAATGTATACAAACAGTACTAAAATAAATATATAGTATCTAGGATTTGACAAGGTCTCTATCGTTTGACTTACTATTAGCAACATTAAAAATGGTAAAAAATTCACGACCCCCTGTTTACATCTACCCCTGAATTTTGCAGCAAAACATATTAATACAATAAAGTCTAACGTACCAATTAAACCCCAACTCACTATTGCTTCTAGTGTTATATTGTGTGCTAATATCCCTAGTTGAGTCTGATAATTGTTTATACCTACACCAAACAAAAAATTTTTTGCATTATCTGTCCATATTTTTACTATATCTAAATATATACCTATCCGGCCGTTAGATAGTTCATTAAAATTTGATACATCTTCAAAACGACTAAAGCCATTAGAAACAAAATTCAAAAACTGTTCATTTATTCCACATAGAATTATTACGCAAATCAAACCTATATCTAATAAATTTAGCTTACCGGCATGCTTATATTTAACAAGTCGATATACTATATAGATAATTAAAACTAACAAAAGACAAATTAAAAATGCTCTCGTTTTTGTAAGCAGTCCTAATAAGCAGATTAAAGTAAAGTAAATTATATACTTAAACTTACCTTCTCCATTTTTTCCGAAGGAAAACTTAGTCGTAATTAAGGATAATGCAATTGCACAGCTAAATCCTAATCCATCTGATCCGCCAACCTCTCTATAAGCCTCTCCAAGTCGATAAGTACCTGAAAATAAATATGTAGAAATATAACCAGTGCCATACTCATTTACACCGGCCAAAATACCCATGAGACCAACAATAACAACTGTTATTGTTGTGAAGTCAATTAGCGTAGCTTGATTTTCTCTACTTATTTTTAATTGCTGATTATATATACCTAGAAATAACAACAAAATTGTTAAGTCAAATCGTAGTAGATTTAAAAATGAAAACTTATCGGAATTAAAAAAGTGCACAGTGTCTATCATAAGAAATATAATTACGCCTAGTAACATACTCGTACTATATTTGGATTTCAAACCATGCCCAAAGAAATATTTAGTAAAAAGAAATAAGATTAAAATTCCTTCAAACATTAGTCCACTGTTTAATGCATAGGTTTGACTTTGGAAGCAAAAAGCAAATACTATAATAAGCGAAGTTTCAAACTTAGTAATAGCTATTATAAGTAGGAAGCCAATAAGAATTATTAATGCATAACCATCATAACCATTATTAATATAATTATAATGGTGAATAAAACTCAACAATATATATGTTATATACACCAACGGAGTCATAAAGTTCCTTTTCATCTAATCCCACTCTTACGAACGATAGTATGTTGATAAAAATTTAATTAAACTTGTAATGTCGTAGCCTTTTTCCTTAAAATCATTTATATTGCTTCCCGTTCTTTTATATTGTCTAATGTATCCAACTATGTCTGTTGCCCATTTTTCCGCATCATCATTTAATGAGATTTTTTTTATTAAATTTGTTATTTCAACTTCCTTAGGTAAAGTATCTGAAACTATTGTTAACAATCCAGAGGCCTGAGCTTCTACAGCCACTATACCTAACCCTTCATATTTTGATGGGAATAAGAAAAGGTCCATTGCTTGCAATAACCTGTTGACATCTTTTCTTAATCCTAATAACTCAACGAAAGATTCTAACTGATATTTATTTATGCGACTAATAATATCACTTTTCAATTCGCCATCGCCTACTATATATAATTTAACATTTGGATCTATTTTAATGATCTCTTTAAAAACATCTATTAAAAATAACTGATTCTTTTGTTCGCTAAATCTTCCAATATTGCATATAGCAACCTTATTCCCTACCCCAATCTCTTCTCTCATTTTATTTCTTATTTCCATGTCAAAATCGTAATTTTTTACATCAATTGCATTTGGAATAACCCTAAACCTCGCTTTTTTTCCAAATAACCAGTAACCCGCTTGCTTAGAACATGCAAACAGATCAGTAGCAAATAATAAACTTACTTTTTTTAAAATATTAAATAAAATTTTGCTTCGCACTAAAGTGCTGTTATTATGTGAATGGATTACTCTTTTCGGTATACCTGATTTCCAAGCAAAATATAATTCAATTAAATTCCCAACTCCACAGGTATGTAAATGTATACAATCATAATCCCTGTGATTTTCAAAAAAATTTTTTGATGCCCTAATTCTCTTTACCACTCTTTTAATTCGGTTTTCCTTAGGTTTAGGAGAGATTCTATGAATTTTGCCTCCTAAATTAATTATTTCATCTTCGTAGTATGTTTTTTCCGGAGCACTCAATAAGAATTCAAATTTGAATTTTTTTCTATCAATATTTCTAAAAACATTCATAATAAAGGTCTCTTGACCAGCCATATTCATTGAGCCTGTTATGTGTAATATCTTTGTCATTTTTTTATTCTTCCTATTTAATATAAATACTTTGTAATCTTAGAGTTGTTGTCTTAATATCGTAACCAGAATTTTTAATTTGATCACTAGTATCATCCCTATTAAAATTCTTATATCTTAATATAATATTTGCCCAATTAGCAGCATTTTCATTTAATGAAAAAGAAGTTACAAGGTTTGTAATAGCAACCTCATTTGTTATGTTATCAGAGATAACACATGGTAAACCTGATGCTTGTGCTTCTATTAATGAAACAGGAAGACCTTCAAATAAAGAAGGATACACAAAAACATCAATAGATTGTAATAATTCATTAACATTGTCTCTTTTACCAAGAAATAATACATTATCATTAAGGTCTAATTTATTTACTTTTTCTTTTATACCTTCTTGTTCCTCTCCTACTCCAATTAATAACAGTTTGGAATCTTTCTCTTTTTTTATTACATGTTGAAATATGTCTAATAAGAAATTATGATTTTTAACTTTAGAAAATCTTCCGACATGACCAATTACAAATGAACTATTAATTTTTTCTGCTTTTAAGATTTTATTTTTTATACTTTCGTTATATTTATATAAGTCAGTATCCACTCCGTTATTTATTACTTCAAAATTTGAAGTTCCAAATAACCACTTTCCAGCGGCTGTTGAACAAGCATATTTGTAATCGACTAATTTATTAAGGAATACTTTACTTATGTTATGCAGTACTATATTGCTAGTATCATTTGTATTATGAGAATGAGCTATTAAAATTTGGGCCCCGCCTTGTTTAGCAGCATATAATTCAAGAAATGATGAAGCATTACATGTATGCCTATGGACAATGCTGTAATTATTAACCGTCACTAACTTTTTAATTTCACTAAAGTATTTAAGAGGATTTTTCTTTTTAGGTGGTAACCTATGTAATTTCCCCCCTAATTTATTTATTTCTTCTTCATAGTCGTACTTGCTATTAGAATGTACTACAAAATCAAATTGTATTTTTGAACGGTCAATATTCCTATAGACATTCATTATAAATGTTTCTTGTCCCCCCCTATTCATACCTCCAGTTATATGTAATATCCTTATCATTAAAGTGCCTCCAAATAAAAGTTTTCTAACCAATTAGCATTCTCTTTAACATCGTATCCAGATTCACGAATTTCGTTAGATGTATTTTGCCGTTGCATGTTATTTGCGTTATGAAGAGCTTGATCTGCCCAGTAGCCTGGCGGTTTTTCCAATGAAATAAATTCTATCAACTTAGTGATTTCCACTTCTGTAGTGATATTTTTAGAAACCAAACATGGTAACCCGCTCGCTTGTGCTTCTACTAATGTAACCGGTAAACCTTCATATAAAGATGGAAAAATAAAAACATCCATTGCCTGTAGAAGATCTGAAATATCTGTACGTATTCCAGTAAAAATGACGTTTTTCTCTAACCCTAATTCGTTAACCTTTTTTTCAATATTCCCACGCAAATATCCATCACCAATAATTAATAAGATTGAATTTTTATTTTTTTTATTTATCTCCTTAAAAATATCAATTAATAGATCATGGTTTTTCGGAGGTCCCATACTACCAATGTGACCAACTACTAAATTATCCTCAAGTTTAAGTTCTTTCCTTTTTTCAATCCTTATTTCCGTGTTATATATAAACTTCTTACTATCAATACAGTTATTCAAAATATAAAAATTTTCTTTCTTACAAGCACTTTCCCCATACAGCCATCTACCCGCACGATTAGAGCATGCAAATAAAAAATCCGTATTGTATTTAATTGGAAAGTGCAATAGATTTTTTATAGCAGCTTTTATGCCTGTCCCAGAAGATGTACTATGGCTATGTGAAATAGTTAAAAAGTCATACCTTTTAGCAATATTCAAATAGATAGTAGCAGTAGAATCCATATGACCATGTATAATTTTCCATTCGCCTATATGAGTTTGGAATAATGTATGCCATGACTTTATATAGGAAAAGTGATTTTTTACATTGTACCTAGGGACTCTGAATATTCTCCCACCCAGATTATAAATTTCTTTATCATAATCACATTCCTTCTCGGTATGGACTACAAAATCAAATTGTATTTTATTTCTATCAATATTGCGATAGATATTCATTATAAAAGTTTCTGCGCCGCCTATACCCATACGCCCAAAACAGTGTAGAATACGTATTGGTGAATCCATTCTTAATCCTCCAATTAAATAGTTTGCGTCGTATTCAATTTATAGTATGAATTGAATGGACATTTGGATTAATATTCAACTTCATATTGAAACTAGCAAGAAAAAAATCAAAAGTCATTTACTCTACTCATTTTGCAAATATATGAGAATAAATATCTCTAACTTCATTAAGTACATGGTTAATTGAATAATCCTTTGCTTTTTCAATATTTTTTTTACTGTACTCCTCTTTTAAGTCTTTAAATATAAAAAGGTTTTTAATTGCTTTCGCAAAAGCTTCGTAATCTAAAACATCAATTACAAAACCATTTTCTTCATTTGTTACTAAATCTCTTTGCCCCCTGCAATCAGTTACAACTAGAGGCAATCCAGTCGCCATTGCTTCCATAAGATTAACAGGTAGTCCTTCTCGTCTTGATGACGCAACGGCAACATCGGATAACTTTAATAATTGAGCAATATCATTACGAAACCCTAAAAATTCTACCTTCTCCTGTAAACCTAATTTTTTGACTTCTTCCTCATATTGCTCTTTCATACTTCCAGTTCCAGCAAGCAATAACTTTATATTAGGTATTTCAGATTTTAATAAATTAACTGCGTTTATCAGTAAATCTTGATGTTTATTCCTATTTAGTTCAGCAGCATAGAATAATATAAAATCATTATTTTTATATCTGTACTTCTTTCGTAAGTCGACTTTCTCATTAGAATTTCCTTGTGAAAATTTATCCAAGTCAATTCCAACTCCATGTGTTTTATAAACAGAGTCTTTCATGTTCAATTTAAATTTTTTTGCAGATATAAAGTCCTCTTCATTTATAGTGATTATTGCATCCGTATACCTGGCAAGCACTCTTTCTAATGGATAATATAATAATATATTTATAAGAGGAGCTCCTTTATAAAAATGAAAACCATGTGCAGTATACAATACTTTCGTATTATTTAATTTTCTACAAGCCAATCTGGTCAAAAACGATGCCACTGGTGTATGAGTATGAACTAAATCATAATTTTCCTGGTTTATTATATTCTTAAGATAGTTATACGCAATATAGTTTTTCCTTTTGAAAGGAGATCGTTGGAATTCAATATTATGAACATTGCAACCGAGTTCTAACAGCTTTTCATCTATTGGACGAGTAATATTACATGCAATGTCAACACTATGTCCCTGGTTTATTAACATTTGAATGTGGGGAATCAAAAAAGCGTTAACCGTATTAGATATTGTCGTAACGTATAAAATTTTCATATTTTCATCTCTTTAAAGTTTTTTTACAGGAACTTCAACATAAATCCCCGGGTCAGTTATAACAGCTCCATAACCGAAACTACATTTTCTCCATCCTTATACTATCTTTGCTCCTATACCAATAACCAAATTAGTTTCTAACATCTCTAAACTTCCTTAGTAAGCTGTATATAAGTCTCTATCTTCTATAATTTTTATTCTACCTATAGACATAAACAAAATATTCATTTCAAGTCACACTTCCATTACTCAAGTATGTTAACCTTATATACTTCTAATTTTTTTTGCTGGTATACCAGCATATACACTATTCTCATCGGTATTTTTAAGAACTACCGCACCTGCCCCAATAATTGAGTTGCCACCTATATTCGATAAGCCCGTAACAACGGTAGAACCCATTCCTACAAAAACTTTTTCATTAATATTTATTGATGCTCCAATTGTTGAATTTGAAGAAATAAGACAAGCCTCACCTATCTTTGAATGATGAGCGATTACCACTCCAGGGCTTATAATACAGAAGTTCCCTATAGAGACTTTAGTCCAAAGATAAGCATTTGCTTGTACATAGACTCCAATCCCTATCTTTACTGAAGGACTTATTATTGCTGTAGGATGAATTAAAGTTGGCGTTTCACCCTCTAATTTATTTATTTTTCGCATAATTTCAAACCTTATTTCATTGTTACCAATAGCTACTATAAAATTTTTATTTTTTATTTTATTAGTTGGCAGTTCAGAAAACTTACCTAACACTTTGGTATCCATAATAAAGGTATCGATTTTACTTTTATCTTCATCATAGAAACCCTTAACATTGTAACCCAAAATATTCGCTAGTTCATGCATGGTTTCTCCATAGGTACCAGCACCTATTATATAAATATCTTCTTTTAACACGTTTTTCTCCTTATATTACAAATTGCTTCCTTTAAATTTTTCCATAGTTATATTATCACTGCTATTAATACCTTCACGAATAAACACTTTAAGTATTGTACGTAAAACTAAAACAACATCCATTTTAAAGGATAATTTTTCAACATATTCAACATCAAATTTAAACTTTTCCTCCCAAGTAATTAAGTTTCTTCCATTTACTTGGGCTAATCCAGAAAGTCCTGGTCTTACTAAATGTCTACGAATTTGATAATCGTTATATAAAGGAAGATACTCAACTAATAATGGACGTGGTCCAATAATTGACATATCACCTTTAATCACATTAAATAACTCTGGCAATTCATCTAAAGAAGTGGCCCTTAATAACCTCCCAAACTTAGTAAGCCTTTTATCATTTGGTAACAATCTTCCATTATTATCTCTTTTGTCAGTCATTGTTCTAAACTTATACATGGTAAATATTTCATTATTTAAACCTGGTCTCTGTTGTTTGAATATAATTGGGCTACCAAGTTTTATTTTGACTAAAATGGCCACAAATAAAAAAATTGGACTTAACACAACAATTGCTATAAAAGAAAGAAAAAAATCTAACGGCCTTTTTAAAAACTTCCTGTAAAAATTTGAGATTACCATTTTTATTTACTCCACAGCCTCTTAATAATTTTCACAACTTTATTTAAACCAGCATCCGTCAGTTTTGTATCACTTGGTAAACATAAACCATTTAAAAATAGGCTTTCTGACACATCCGATCCTATATAATCGTATTTTTCAAAGAATGGCTGCATATGCATTGGCTTCCACACCGGACGTGATTCAATGTTTTCCTGTTCCAATGCTTGCATCACATCGAGAGGTCTGATACTTCCAGTTAATGTGGCACAACTTAACCAGTAGTTCGAATTATCCCATTCGTTCTCTGGCATAAAGTTAATGCCTTCTAAATGCGAAAGTTCCCGTTTATAAAACTCATAGATGTATTTCTTCTTTTGTACTCTTTGATCCAATACTTTTAGTTGACCTCTTCCAATGCCCGCTACCACATTACTCATACGATAGTTAAATCCTAATTCACTATGTTGATAGTGCCTAGCAGTATCTCTGGATTGAGTCGCCCAAAATCTTGCTTTACTAATTTTTTCTTCATTGTTAGAAACAAGCATTCCACCACCAGAGGTCGTAATGATCTTGTTTCCATTGAAAGAGAAAATACCATAATCTCCAAAAGTACCTGTGTGTTGGCCTTTATAATAGGTACCTAAGGATTCAGCAGCATCTTCGATAAGAGGAACATTGTGTTTCTTGCATAAATCAACGATCTTTTCCATATCGGCTGACAAACCGTATAAATGGACCACAATAACAGTTTTTACATCAGGGTATTTATTAAAAGCTTCTTCCAATGCTTTAGGACACATATTCCAAGTCTCTACATTACTATCTATAAAAACCGGCGTGGCATTTTGATAAATAATTGGATTAGCTGTGGCAGAAAAGGTAAGAGTTGGACAAAAAACAATATCACCTTCACTTACACCAGCTGCTTTTAAAGCAAGGTGAATGGCTGCAGTGCCCGAAGAAAGAGCTGCTGCAGCTTTAATTTCTACTTTCCTTGCCAATTCCTTTTCAAATTCATTGACGTTCTCACCAAGTGGTGCAATCCAGTTTGTATCAAAAGCTTCCTGCACATATTGCATTTCATATCCTTCATCACTCATATGAGGAGAAGAGAGAAATATTCTGTCATTCATTGTTTGAAGCACCTTTCCAACAACTATGCATTTTTAACAAGTGGTTTATTTGTTTTATTTGCGAGTTCCAACACGTAATTTGCAACGTAATCAGTAGTGAAATTTGAATAGTTTTGAACCAGATTTTGAACTCTATCATAATTAAATTCCACAGTTTTACCAATGAAGATTTTAGGAAAAATAGCTTGGTTATGCACTTCATTTTCCCCTAACAATTCTTCATACATTTTTTCACCTGGACGAATACCAGCATAATGAATTCCTATCTCATCTAGCTTATAACCTGATAGGCGAATTAAATTTTTTGCTAGATCAACGATTTTAACTGGTTCGCCCATATCCAATACAAAAATTTCACCGCCACCCGCCAGTGCACCAGCCTGCATCACCAAACGGGAAGCCTCTGGAATCGTCATAAAGTATCTGGTCATATCAGGATGGGTTACCGTAACTGGACCACCAGCCTGGATTTGCTTTTTAAATAGAGGGATGACACTGCCACGGCTACCCAGTACATTTCCAAATCGTACAGCAACAAAATTTGTACTGCTCTGTCTATTTAAATTTTGAATGGTCATTTCTGCGATTCGCTTGGTCGATCCCATAACATTTGTCGGATTAACCGCTTTATCCGATGAGATTAGTACAAACGTTGTCACTCCAAACATATCCGCGGCTTCCGCTACATTTTTTGTACCAATCACATTGTTTTTCACGGCTTCTTTTGGGTTATACTCCATTAATGGAACATGCTTGTGAGCTGCTGCATGATACACTACATCGGGCACATGAACACTCATCACCTCGAAGATGCGGTCTCGGTCTTGTATGTCTGCAATAATAGGTATAATTTCAAAGTCCTGACCGAATTTGTTTCGAAGTTCCATGTCAATAAGGTAGATGGAGTTTTCACCATGTCCCAGCAATAGCAGTTTCTTTGGCTTAAATTGGCTAACCTGACGACAGATTTCAGATCCGATGGATCCCCCTGCTCCTGTGACAAGGATCGTTTTACCAGTCAGGCTCTTGGAAATGGATTCTGTATTAAGTTCTACAGGATCCCTGCCCAGCAGGTCTTCCACCCGTACATCACGGAATTGGTTAAATGAAACTTTTCCAGATACTATGTCCTCGATCATAGGCATGATTTGTGTTTTTGCATTGGTTTTACTGCATTCCTGGTAAATTTTTTGAACCTCATTTTTATTGAGTGAAGGAATCGCAATAATTATATTTTCCGCATTTAATTCGGCTACTAATCGAGGGATATCCTTCGTTTTCCCAAAGACAGTTACCCCATAGATTTGAAGCTTTTGCTTATTAGGGTCATCATCTACAAATCCTACAGGAATTAAATCGGTGTCACGGCTCTTCATCAATTGGCGAACGAGCATAGAACCAGCAGATCCTGCACCTATAATAAGCGTTCGTTTTTTCTCAATCTGCGGCTGTATGTAATAATCTCTGAACATTCTCCATGAAAAGCGTGATCCCCCAATAAGGATGATATGAAGCATCCAAGTAATTCCCAATACTCGAACGTAAACATTCCCATTTACTAAAAGCTGAATAAGACCTGTTGTTAGTATGGATAATGTTACAGCCCGTATAATGCCTCGCATTTCTCCTATACTCGCATACTCCCATGCCTTTTGATACAAACGAAACTTAAAAGCATAGACGTGATGACTTGCAAGCAGGGCAACGGAGCTAATAACAATGGTTTTTAACGTAAAGATGCTGAAGTAAGGATGTAAGGTAAAATAACCAATATAAATAGCGGTTAACACAATCAGTGAATCAAGAAATATCAACATCGATACTCGCTTTTGATAGCTCAAAATTTATCCCTTCTTTTCCCTGAATTTTGCATAAAGTAAATAATTTAAAGAACCAGGTCTTAAATTATTACTAGTTCTTTACCCCTAACTCATGAACTAGGCGTTGCAGTTCTGGCAGCAACTGTCGACTTATTTCTCTGTCCTTTAATGCAAATTCAATGGTTGTCATGATAAATCCGAGCTTTTCACCAACATCATAACGAGTGCCTTCAAAATCGTATGCAAAAACACGCTGGTACTGATTCAGTTTTTGAATAGCATCTGTCAATTGAATTTCACCGCCAGCTCCTTGTTCCTGTTTATCCAGGTAACTGAAGATCTCAGGTGATAAAATATAACGGCCCATTATTGCCAAGTTAGATGGCGCTGTTCCTAGTGCTGGTTTCTCAACAAAATTTTCTACACCATACAACCTGCCGACTTGGAACGAAGAATCTACAATTCCATAGCGGTTTGTTTCATTTTCTGGAACAGTCTGTACTCCAATTACTGACGATCCAATCTCTTCATATTGCTCAATCAACTGCTTTAAGCAAGGTTTGTCTGCTTGCACAATATCATCACCAAGCAATACAGCGAACGGCTCGTCTCCGATGAATTTGCGTGCGCACCATACCGCATGTCCAAGACCTTTTGGTTCCTTTTGGCGGATGTAATGGATGTCTGCCATCTTGGAGGACCGTTGCACTTTTTGAAGTAAATCGATTTTGCCTTTTTCAAAAAGATTCTGTTCCAGTTCGAAGGCATGGTCGAAGTGATCTTCAATCGCACGCTTTCCTTTCCCCGTTACAATAATGATGTCTTCGATACCGGATTCAATCGCTTCCTCTACTATGTATTGAATGGTCGGCTTGTCCACAATGGGCAACATTTCTTTTGGCATCGCTTTTGTTGCCGGCAAAAAGCGAGTCCCTAATCCCGCTGCCGGTATAATCGCTTTACGTACTTTTTTCAATTCCTATCAACCCTTTACTCATATTATTTTGTCTATCAGTGACCCCTATATGCCGTTGTACGTAAACGAATTTTATGATTAGTCCTGTATAGGTGTGTGTCTTTTAAAAAATACCTAATAACCGTTTTTTAATTGGATGCGGTTGTTCGATCAACGGATTTTGATATCGTACGAGCAATTCCGCATTTTCCTGAAAATAAAACGTGCGATCGATTCCATACTTTCTTGTAACGGTTGCAAAGGCTGCCTGAAGAGAAGATAATCCCCTTGAATTTAGGTTATGGGCATCGGATGCAACAAAATGGGTCAAATGATGTTCAATAATTTTTTCCGAAAACGACTGAATTTTTTTCCCGAACTGCCCTATGATACTGCCAGCTGTCAGTTGGGTTAAAGCACCTTCCGTTACTAATTCATATAGTAGGTTTTGATGCGTTATTAGTTCTCGGTTACGTTCTGGATGCACAATGATGGGTGTTATTCCTTTTAATAACAGTTCGTAGATTAAGCTTTTCGTGTAAGTAGGTACCTCATTTGAAGGAAGTTCCAATAATACATACTTACCTCGATTGTGAAGGGTTAGTATTTCGTCCCTTTCAAGAGCATGAAATAATTCCCGATGAATCCTTAATTCTTGTCCAGGAAGTACGGTAAGAGGAATATTTTCTTGGGTTAGACGTTTGTTCAATTCAGTTACATGTTTAAGAATGTCGGTCTTTGTATTCTCAAATCGTCCATTTCCATGGTGCGGTGTCGCAAAAAGATGTGTAATGCCCTCTTCTACCGCCCTTTTTGCCATGTCTATACTTTCCGCCATAGTTTGCGGGCCATCGTCAACTCCCGGCAGGATATGGCAATGAATATCAATCAAATGGTGTCACCCTCCTCTCTCCAGGAACTAGGATAATAGAATCAGAGATTCTTCAAAAAAATAAAAAACTAGCATATTATTACCAAACCTTTACAACATAAGCCCATAGTACATAGGAGTTTTTTCAGGAAAGAACATATGTTGTCGAATGCATCCAACTATATACCTGTTTTTATCTATTGTTGGTAGTAAGAAGGATTTGTTTTGTTTTCATCACCGTTTAAAACCACACCAAGTATCGGGGCTTTTGCTTTTTCCAGTAATTCTTTGGCCTTGATCGTCGGTTCCTTAGCCGTCTTCCCGCTTGCCACAACCATTACGATTCCATCACACTGATTACCCATGATTTGCGGATCTGTTACCGCTAAAACCGGCGGAGTATCAAATACGATGTAATCATACAGATCATACATTTCTTGAATTGCGGTTTTCATCGCTAAAGAGTTTAGTAGTTCAGAAGGATTTGGCGGTAAAGCTCCACTTGTCAGTAGGTCCAAATTAGCCACTTGAGTTTTAGTTATGGCTTTGTTTAAAGAGCATTGTTTGGTTAGTACGGATGTAAGTCCCTGAATATTGCTTACTCCGAACGTATAGTGAAGGGCCGGTTTTCGTAAATCCGTATCCACCAAAAGGACTGGTGTTCCCTGTTGTGCTAAAACGATCGCAAGATTGGCAGCCGTTGTCGTCTTTCCTTCAGCTGGTCCGGGAGATGTTACCACAATGGACTTCACTTGCCTATCGACAGAAGCAAATTGTATGTTGGTTCTGAGCTGGCGGTATTGCTCAGCTACAGAAGACATCGGATTTAGATCCGCCACTAAGCTTCGTTGAGACCCCTCTTTATTTTTAAATTTGCGACTCAAAGTTCTCACTCCCCACTCGTTGTTGATTGTTCATTTTTAACACTTTCCCATGAGCAAAATCGATTTTTGGAATGGAAGCCAAGACAGGAAGTTCGAGTAACGTTTCAATTTCTTGTTCAGTCTTCAATGTGTTATCTAAGTACTCAAGTAAAAATGCCAGCCCAACACCAGCCATTAATCCGAACACTAGAGCAATCGCAATGTTTAAGAGCGGCCGTGGTTTCACAGGTGTTGGATGTTCTTTCACGGCTGCTTTTGATAAAACGGTAACATTGTCCACATTCATGATATTTTTAATCTCTTTTTGAAAGGTCTCAGCAAGCGTGTTCGCGATGTTTGCTGCTTGAGCAGCACTTGTATCTTGTACGGTTAGTGAAAACACTTGAGAATTCTCCTGGCTGTTAACCGTTATTTTCTGATCCAGTTCATTCACACTTTGAGGTAAATCAAGTTGTGATTTAACTTTTTCTAAAATTGCCGGACTTTTTATAATGACGCTGTACGTATTGATCAGTTCTACATTACTTTGCACTTGATTATAGTCGACTGTTTGTTTAGCACGCTTCTGGTTCACTAAAATCTGTGACGATGCTTCATAAACAGGCGTAAGCACATAAAATGAAATCAACCCGCTTATCACCGTCGCCAAAACGGTAAACAACACAATCAGTTTCCAACGTTTTTTTAATGTTAAAAAAATCTCTTTAAGACTAATTGTCTCCTCCATTTTTTCCTCCGATTAACTATTCAAATAATAAATCCAATGAATTATTTCATATTACTTTTCATAAGTAACAACCAACAAACTTATTTATAGTTGAGTGTGATTTATTCGTTCTTTTAAACTACCCCAACATATAAGCGCAAAGTTGCGAATCATTATGTAAACGTTTCCTATAGGTATGTCCATTTATGTTTCATCGCATTTTTTTCGACTTAAATTATAAAGGAATAACAGGATAGTTTTTTATATTCTTTCTCTTTCTTCGCTTGTTTTCATAATAATGCGCTTTTGGAAATAGATCACTCATTTCCCTCCTTCTCTTTACTACCCTCAGCTAATCCGAGTTCTCTGTGTTTCTCCTCTATCAAACTACAAACGACATCTTTCATCGTTTTTCCAGAAGCAATTGCAATTTCTGCTAACTTTTTCTTAACGATCGGTCTAGCATCTATTACGATTCTCTCAATACCTAGCATTGACATTCTCCTATTTCTACAAATTTTTAACTTACTTTTCCAATATTAATGTACGTACATACATTTAGCAATACTTTTTTACTGAAAATATGTAAATTTTTCTAATCCAATAGTTCATCATTCATATTTCATGAAATAAAAGTAATATAAAGATTGTAAAATTAGCCTATTTAAGAAAAAATAGAAGAAAACAATGTAAATTAATGGCGGTAGTTATAACAGGCTTATAGGCTGGAGGAATCATCGAGTGCGAGATAAATATATTGAGGTGTTACGTAAAGCAGCGGAAGAAAACAATGGAAAGATCAGCTATAAGCAATACGAAGACCAAAAATACTCCCCTTCCATAAAAACCATTTCGTCTTATTTCGGTTCTTGGACAAAAGCGCTGCAAGCAGCTGGACTCAAGACCAATGAGAAGTATGCAACTAGTTATTTCAAAGGACGATATCATTCAAGCTTTGCAAGGCTATGTCAAAGAAAACAACGGGCATTTATCGTTAGAGCTATATAAGAAAAAGAAGTATAAACCGAGTGAAACTACGATTAGGAAGAAGTTTGGCTCTTGGAATCAGGCTCTTCAAGAAGCTGGTATTACGACCAACCGGGAGGGCAATAAGTGGTACAAGGAGGATGTGATAAAAATCCTTCAAAACATTTCTCAGAACGGAAAGGCCATCACAATTGAGGAGTACCAAAAGAAGAGAAAACAACCTTCCTACGATACGATTGTGGCACTTTTTGGTTCCTGGAATCAGGCACTTAAAAAAGCAGGACTAAAGGAGAATAGTGTCATTTAATCCGATGATGAAATGATTCAGGCGATCAAGAATTTCGCTAAAGATAAAGAGACCTTTACATCACTTGATTACGAAAAAGCAAAAATACAGCCGAGCTATCCGGCCATCCAAGAACGGTTTGGAAGCTGGGCAAATGCTGTGAGGAATGCAGGAATCGAACCGGGTTATGTATATTATACCGATCGAGAAATATTAGATGAGATCAAACGATGTTTAGATTTGAAAGAAACTCATTATATCACCATCGCAGATTATAAACGATTGTCCAATCATCATGACCGCTTATAAACGGTTTGGTTCCTGGAAAACAACGGTCCAGTTAGCGAATCGATTATAAAAAGGGTACATATACCTACTTCTTCCTTAATACCAATGCATCGACCATCTTCAATTCTAAAAAGGAGAATCCTTAGTATTTATCATAGTTTAGACAAGATTGTATTGACGTCGAATGGTATTTCAGTAATAATATGGATAATCCGTACCTCATAGAGAATTTATGGGGGTACCTTTTATTTTTGTAGATTGGTAGGAATGAACCATTTAATAAGAATTAGGGAGAGTTTAGAGATTGAGGGGAACAGCTTGAAACAGGATACAATATATGCTCGTATCGAACGTAGCCAGACCGTTTAAGCGGAAGGATACTGTCTATATAACGGGACGAAAAGCATAACTAAGAAAAAGAAAAGCCACAATCTTCTTTCCATGTATCACATTTTTCAAAGCTCGTTGAATGCACAAGCGTTACGAATACCAAGGATACATATGACTACATTCATAACATTATCTTTGAACAAGGTCCTTTCTTACATTGATAAGAAAGAAAGTTTGACAACCCTTTCATCGTTAAGGACCAATAGAAATCTTAACTGCAGTTGAATCCTACATGTTAACTTACCAGTAAAAATACCTTTAATTTGAAAAATAAACCTACCAACATAAAACAGTTCTCACTGTCGTGAAGGAGTTTTTTATGAAAGCAAGCGGGATTATACGAAAAATTGATCAATTGGGACGAGTGGTGGTTCCAAAAGAGCTTCGTAACTTAATGGATATTAAAGAAGTTTGTTTTTTTATCGACAAACACGGATTTTACATCGAAAGCTTCGATCCTAAAGTACATCGTCTTGCGATTCATCGCACCATAGATCCCTTAGGAAGAATTACCATTGCCTCAGAAATCAGAAGACGATTTAACTGGGACATTGGCCAACCCTTAGAAATATTTACAGAACAAAATCGAATTTATTTTGTGGAATACCATAATTTTTGCGCGGTCTGCAGAGAAGGATCAAAACTAATTCCTGTAAAAAGTAAACACCTCTGTTATTCTTGTGTTCAGGAGCTATTAAGAAATAAAGAGGTATTTATTTCTCATTCAAATCGATTCTAGCTGCCTAGAATGTCCCTTGATTCAAAATTACACCGGTTACCATCTCGCTCCATGCACCTGGATAGGAGGACATCATGAAACGTTGCGAAATCAAAGAATGTACGGAACCTGTAGCCGCAAGGAATCTATGTCATAAGCACTATAAGCGTTGGCAACGCCACAAGGATCCCAATGAACTAAAATGGAAACAAACCTGTGAAGCTAACGGCTGTAATGGTTCCCACTTTTCAAAGGGATTTTGCGAAAGCCATTATCGAAGGTGGAAAAAAACAGGGGACCCTATATCTTTGGAAAAACAATGCAGTATGATAGGGTGCGCAGAAAAGCATCTGGCGCGTGGCCTTTGTAAGGTTCACTATCATCAATGGCGATATCAGCTACAAAAGGAAAAACAGAACGGCCAAAAGTAAACCACTATTATTAAATTGGCCAAACGGATTTTTTATGGTAATAAATAACATATTGTGCTATTTTTTTAGAAAGCAACGAATACAAAAGACCTTTTATTGTACCAGAGGGAGTTGGAAACCATGGAAACACTGTCCACTACGTTTAAGACGCGTATTTCAAACACGAAAGATGTTGAAACCTTGAAAGAAGAGTTAGTCGTCATTCAACGCATTTATTCGGAACAACCAAAATATCGAAGAGAAATGTCCTTAAAAATGGATTATATCGAAAATCGAATCAAACAATTAGAAAAATAAACCTCAGTCCTATTCGAAGCCTCTAATTTTAAGAATTAGAGGCTTCTTCACAAAAAGGAGACAAAAAATGGCACCTCATCCATACCGAACGGTGTTACTGTTTGTAATCATCTTATTTTTGAGTATTGTATTAATGATTCCTATAGCTTTCTTTCCAATGGAAATAACAGAAAAATACACACTCGGAACTTCCTTTTTAGGATCTGTGTTAGGCGGTATTATTGGCGGTATATTTACTGTAGTCGGTATCAAATGGACCATTGACCATGAAAAAAGAGAAAAATACATTGACCGGATTCCGGCCCGTATCGTAGACATAGAGCTTTTAGAACGAGATATTTTAGATTTTATATTTAATCAATACAGACCTGCATTAATTCGTATTTTCAATACAATCGAAACTCAAGACACAACTAAAGCCTTTGCAGAGTTAGAAAAACTAAGAAATCACCTCGTTACAGTTCGTTATGATTGGAAAAAAAGAGCCGTAAGTCTTCATAATCAATTATATAAAACCGTGTCAGACGCCAACGAATATATGTTACAAACACACGATGCCATTAAGAAACGAATAAAAACCGACGAAAACCAAGACCTTCTTCATCAAAAATTTGTTCTTATCGGCAGTTCAGCTGACACTAAATTGAGCCAAGAAATCAATGACATACGAACTGTTTTTAAGCAACAGTTGGAACAACTGAAACGCGATTATGATTCATATTTATAAAAGATCCGTTAATCGATTTGAATGTGTAGCATTTTCCAATATTAGACTTTATTTTTAAGATTTTGTCGAAGAAAATTTGTAGGTAAATCCATCCATTTATGATAGAATTTACGTAATAGGTATAAAAGTCCCACTCATAAATGGAAAGGGGTCAACGATTACCGTGCCGTTTGGACTTTTTGATTCTACATACCGAAAGGAATTAAATGTGAATGGGTAATGTATATAATGTGGTTGCGAAGGAACAAGGCTTACATAGGAACTTAAGAGTGGTTGCCGATCGATCCAACCGTCTCCTTTCTATACTGCGAAAAAATCATTCGGCTTTTGGTATCAGAATGACGGCACATAAAGTAAAAGGAACACCGATAAAAGATTATATGGCATCTGCCGATGATGAATGGGTGGAACTTATTGTACAGGCAAAAAAACTCGGTCTCAGCCGAGAAGAAATACAATCCTTCTTACAAAAACCCACCAAATAGAAATCTTCCAAAAGCGAGGTCCTAGGACTCTCGCCTTTGTTCTATTTACAGAACTTTGTACACCCCTGTATAATAAGAGGAAGGGCATAAAGGAGGAGTTCTAATGATCGGAACGTTAGTAAAAAAGTATAGAGAAGAAAAGGGATTATCGCTTTCTAACTTAGCTCAACGCTCTGATATAGCCAAATCGTATCTTAGTATGCTCGAACGTAATATCCAAACCAATCCCTCCGTCCAGGTGCTTGAAAAGATCGCCTACGTACTGGATATTCCCATTGAGAAACTGCTTCATGACACCACCAAAGTCAATATGGATGAACTGGATAATGAATGGGCAGCTCTCGTAAAACAAGCCATGAAGTCCGGTGTCAGCAAATCTCAGTTTAAAGAGTACTTGGAATTTAATAAGTGGCGCAATGCGCAAAAGTGACAAGGAATGGGCGTTAACGCCCACGCCCCCTCTTTCGGGTTTCCTAATAAATAGTTCCTTCCCTTTGATGCTGTTTCCACATTTCATAGTCAAAAAAAGCATGTATTTCTTCTTTTTTTAATCCGATATCCTTAGCATGTAAAACCAACTCCACCCATTCCTCATCTAACGTGACGATTTCAGCTTCCCTATTTACAATATTTTCAACAGGAACTTCTAATGCACTCGCAATTTTCTGAACCACTTGAATGGAAGGATTCGTTTTTAAGTTTTCGATGGCGCTCAGATAACTTTTCGAAATCCCTGCATGTACGGCTAGTTTACATAAACTGATCCCTCGTTGACGCCGTAACTTCTGTATATAAGCCCCTATTTTATGATCCATTTTTTATCCTCTTCCTTATGCAAGTCATAGTTATGATTGTTTTCTAGCTTGGACGATCAAGCGTTTGGTAGTATGTTTCATCGGCTCACACGTAATCAGTGTAATCATTCCTTGATTCCCCTTGGATTGCAAAACAGATGTGTCCGATGGGGCGACTATCCTTTTATCAAACACCGTATAGGTGATTTTTTTGCCTTTAGTATCAATGCTCATTTGATCACCGATGGTTACTTCGTTCAACCGATTAAACTGGCGGCCATACGTATAACTACGGTGAGCAGCAATCGCCGCATTGCCCTTCGTACCGATGGGTTCCGTGCCAGTAAGATGACCCGCTGCAATTTTTAATTGGGATCGTCCAGCTCCTTCTACAATGGGAAGAAGCAAATCGATTTTTGGAATCTGCAAAGTACCGAGCAATTCCCCTTCTACCGGAGTATGCGTGGTTTCCGTTTCCTTCTGCCCAAAGACGTCATCTAATTTTCTGTATTCCTCCTGAGCTGAATCTTTGCCCGTTTCTTGCCAAGTCTTTAGTAATTGTTCTTCTTGATGCGCGTGATACAACGTCATGATTTTGGGGTAACACATGATCACAAGACCAATGCTTATGAGAAAAAAAGAGGCCCACTTCATGTGTGTTAACCTCTTTTAAACGTGCGTCTTAAGGCCGGATATTTGATAAACAATAGCGCCACACCCGCAGCTGTTACGAAGAACCCGGTAACTAAGAACAACAAGGGGCTGGATTCACCCGTCTTCGGAAGTCCTCCAGATGGAAGAGACGGATCTGTTGGATTCCCGGGATCCTCTGGATGCGCCGGCTGAGAAGGGTCATCAGGATTGCCCGGATCAGAAGATTCATGACCAGTGGATTGAAATTGAAAAACGACATTTGTGATCTTCCCTTGAAATTCGTTGCCAGATTCATAAGGAAATTGTAGGGTAACCTGTAACTTCTCTTCGTCAAAATGGGACAGCAGTCTTGGTTCGATTTTTTTAAAGTCCTTCAGGGAACCTTCATAAAGGGTGCCCTTGGAATCACTGACCTTGAGTAGCAGTTGTTGATATAAAGCTCTGGAACCAGACTCACGTTTTGCCGTCATGTCATAGGTGAAATCTTGATTCCCTTTATTTTGAATCGTTAGCGTCCGTTTACCCCAGTCCCCTGGTTTTAAGTTTTGCAGGTCAAAAAGGTAGCTTCCCGGAGATAGAGCGATATCGATCTCTTTTGTCGTTTCATCCGCTCCGGTTTTCCCCATCGGCAGAAAAAGAACGATCGTGAGAACCAGCAAACTGTAAGCCATCAATAATTTGAAACGTTTGGATTGAAAGTTCATACCCGGTACCTCTCATTAGTAGTTTAGAGGTTCAATTTATAAAAAAAGGCGGGAGTTGTTGCTTCCCACCTCTTCACTATCGTGATTCCTTACTTATCTTTCTACACCTTTGGTTTGTTCTGCGTTAAAGGTCCATTTAAGATTTAACGAGTCGCCTTGGAAAACGTTTTGGTCTTTGCCATTATCGACAAATTCAAACTGTACATAAAGATAGTCAGACGAGCCGGCTACAAGACCTTTTGTTCCCCACTCTTGACCAAAGATGGCTTCAAATTTATTTTTGACAACAGCCGGATCCATTTTCTTGAGGTCACCTAGCGTCGTTGACCATACTGGTACATCCAGCTTATCGATGTTGAATAAGAAATTCACGCGAATGTGGTCTCCAAAATCTGCTTTTCCATTGTCACCTTTCGCGTCAGTGACCGTGTACGTAGTGTCCAATAACACTTTCTTAATGTCCAATGTACCTTTGTTTTTAAGCTCAAACCCACGAAGCATGGTGTCCCCAGGCTTGATATTATCCACATCGATGATCGTAGTTGGATCTGCTGCCAAGTCAAGCGTACCCGCTGCAAATGTGTTGTTGGTTACTTCTGAATCACTGAAGTAAGCATAGGTTCCCCCACCCACTAATGATAATCCTAGCGCTGCAGATGCTACACCTAAACCTAATTTCTTTTTTAAACTCATTGTTTATTTCCTCCCTTACCCCATTTATGGGTATGTATGATTTATATTGAAACTGCCAAGGAAGATCCTTAGACAGAATACAATCTCTTTAGCTATTAACAGGTGGCACTTGGTCCTTTTTGATGCCCTCAATTTCCCGTATGGCTTTCCAGATCGTAACGCCTGAATAAATCAAAAGTAGGAGGCCCGGAAGCACCAATAACAATGCAGCTCCCTCTTTGGATTGCGCAAAATTCATGAAATAGCCGATGTATGGGATAGTAAAGCCCTTATACTCCCCTACGACATTCGAGGGCAATACCGGTTCACGGTCTGGCGCATCATTGTTGTCACCTTTGGTCACAAATCGAAGACTTTTTCCTTTACCTTGAACCTCATCAATTCTATGGGTAATTAACTTATCCTCACTTGCCTTGAAGGTAATGACATCACCCTTTTGAAAACGGGTCATGTCTCCACCGGGTTTAATCGCGATAATCGATCCTGTATGAATCCCTGGTTCCATGGATCCTGATAATACGGTTTTCAATTGGTATCCGACGACCGTGGGTTCACCGCCGGACGCTTTCGATGAAATCACGACAAATGCCATAAACAATAAAGTAGCGAGCAGGGTAAAACTTATGATTCTACTAATCCACGCTTTTATTTTGATCAATGGTACTCACCTCAAATTATTTTGTATCGGTTTCTTGTGCCTTTATTGGCTCTGCCTCTGTGTTTTCCTTACCCTGTGGAGGTTCGGTCATTTTTTCAGCTTCCCCTGAAGGTTTTTCTTGGGTAGATGCTGGTGGTTCTTTTACTGGCGGTTCTTTTGTTGTTGGTTCTTTTGTTGTTGGTTCCTTTGCTGCTTCCTCTTTCTTTACTTCTTTACTGGGTGTGGACGATTCTTCTGTTTTAGACGCTGGTTTAGTGGATTGTACTGGTTTGCTGTCGTTTTTGGGAGGATCGTTCGGAACCGTCGGAGGAGCTTGCTTTTGCGCTTCGATTGACAATGGCTTGCTCCATAACGCTCGTTCTTCTTCTGCCTTTTTTTGATTGGGGTCTCCGTGATTTGGTCGTTGATATGATTTAAATATGTAATTTCCGACTTTTTCTGTTTTATATTCTAAGGTTACGAATTGACCACTTTTCAGCGCGGGAACCTTGCCTTCATCCACTTTTTGCCCGTCTTTCGGATTCCCTTTCTCACTCCACCACACTTCGTAGGCGACCGTTCCTGCCATATCTTCTCCCTTGTTGGTGATTTCTGCGGCTATTCTCGTGTTTTCTTGTACGATGTTGCCCGTAAAGGTTAACGAACTTCGATCCCACTGATCTTCGGTCGACCAGTGGCCAGCTTTTATCCTTTGGCTCACAGCGCCGGTGTCAGTAAAGTTCGCGTTGGTTGTTCCTAGACTATGTAGCAGTGTAAATGTCACCGTATAAAAAATAAGGCCAACTTTCATGGTCATGACATACACCCAGTTCTTTTTTCTGAACGTTCTCAATCGCTTTTTTCGAATGTTGACCCCTCCTTCAAAACGTAAAATAAAGGATAAAACAGGACTAATATCACGCTTTCTGCATCCGTTTTCGTTCTATCTGAAGAACACTATATGGCCATTATAGAGCTCCAATAGAATTATAAAAAGAACGAAAATCGATGGTTTTCGTTCTTTTTACCGCACATTATAACCATTATCTTCCTATATCGCGCATTCTCATAGCATTTCGTTTTTTCTGGCGAACAAATTCGTTCTTTAATTAATACCATCCGGTGTTTAAATCCTATGAAATTCCTACGATAAACAAGAGTAAAGAAGGATTAAAATTACATTTAAATCCAAATTTGATGATAAAAGCATTTACTAAGACATATGAATTTCGTATGATGTTTCTTAGTAAGAACGATTTCGTTCTTTATTAAGGAAAAGGAGGTGCCAAATGTAAGATTAATGGACATGGTTCGGCCGTTGCACTCCCTGTATAGGTATTTCCGTGCTTAATGAGGGAGGTTTTCAGCTTTTGAAACGAAAAACCAGTTGACCTCCTTTAGTCACCACAACCAGAGGCATTACACTTCAAGCTTTGTTCCAATAAGGAAGTGTATGTCGCAGCGGGCCGTTGATCGTTAAACAGGGCATACGTTTTTATTGCTTAGTAAGGTAAGTTTGACGATATCACGGTTTTCATTTGCGTACAGTACCACTATTTCAAACAATAGGAGATGGTAAGATGAACGCGAAAAAACTTATAGTTACTGGATTACTGTCAGGGATGCTGTTGGTTCCCACTACGGCTCTTGCTTCAAATGGCGCTGGTTCTGCCACCGATCCAACAGGTGAAAAAAATTCTCTAAGTAAGGTAGAAACAAGAGTGCAAACGACGAATACAGTGAGCGGGGATATTACTCCGATTTCTAAACCAACAGCGGACTATCTCAATTCTACGCGTAAGATTTCTCTTGCCAATCTAACCAATTATGGATCGTATGATTCCATTACTGACGGGACTCAGACGGTCACATTCAGCTCGTCCATGCAAAGACTCAAAGTCAATAATGGGTGGTCCTCTGATTGGGGACCAGATGTTGAAGAAAGAAGTCCGGATGTATTATTCTCTAATTATGCAAATCAATTGACATGGAACCTTGCTCAACCCGCAACCACCTTTGGTTTCGAGCTTGCTGCCAACCTTTATGGCAGTTTTAACTACACAGTGGATTACTTCTCTGGTACGGCATTAGTAGGAAGCTTGACTCAAAGCGGAAGAACTGATTTCTCGAATGGGGATATCAAAGTATTTGGGGCAACATCCAAAACTCCATTTGACCGTGTAGTAATTCGAAGTAACAGTGACACTCAGGGTTTTGCGGTGGCGCAAATTCGTTACAGTGCGGATAATGCAGCACCGGTGACGAATGCTACCCTAACCGTAGTAAAGAATCGCCTTAATGTGAAGCTATCTGCTAGTGATGATCTTTCTGGCGTAGAAAAAACGGAATATCGTATGAATGGTGGTGACTGGAAGACATATGAGGGTTCGATTTCTTTGAATTTTGATCAACAACTGCAGTTTAGGAGTATTGACGGTGCAAACAATACGGAAGCTACACATACTGTAGGCGTAGTAGAACATGGTTACCAATTGGAGAACGTCTATATCAATACGTCAGACGGGACAGTAGGACCATTTAATAGAACGCTAACCACTAAAGAACAGCTCATTAAATTCATCCTCAAGTTAAGTCACTAATTATAACCACTGAAAAACTGTAGTGGAAGATGACTTCTCTTTTACTTTTAAGTGGAGTCATCTTTTATCGTTACCTATGGTAATAAGTGAAAAATGAGATAAAAAATTTGCCGCACGAAATATTTGTTATGGAAGGATCTTAAAATGGAATGGGGAGATCTAGTTTTATATCAAGGGAAGAGCTATACCGTGATTTGGCGGTATGCCAACGGTATGTGTGAGATTCGAAGTACAAATCATGAAAAAGTAGAACTTGTGCATTTTTCCGAATTAACACGTAAGGGTACAATATAGCTATTGTTTTATCACAGTATAATAAGTGATACCTACTTGTGACTTGAGGACAGCTTTTATTAGTTTGTCCTTCTTTTTATTTTCTTTCAGAAGTTGCGATAATAAGATTCTTGAAGTATACCCTTTTGTGAACTACCCACCACTTTACACCCTTACGGGTTGTTTGAAGTGGGGGCTTCTTGGGAAGTAGACACTTTTACTAGCTATCTATATTTACCAAGCTATAAGGACAGTCCCTGCCCCTATGGAAGATACCATTTACATGGCTAGTTTTAGCAAGTTGATACTGGCATTTACATCTCTGTCATGATGGCTGTCACATTCTGAACAAGTCCATTCACGAAGGTTTAGATTTTTTACATCTTTGTTTTTATAACCGCAGCCAGAACATAATTGACTACTTGCATAATTCTTAGGTGCGATGATCAAATCACGACCTTTCCATACTGCTTTATAGTCAAGGTATTCTCTGAATTTAGACCAAGATACTTCACTGATGGCTTTGGCTAACTTATGATTTTTTTGCATATTCTTCACTTTCAAGTCCTCAATCACAATGACTTGGTTTTCGTTTGTGATTTCATTACTTATTTTGTGAAGAAAATCATTTCGTTGATTCGCAATCTTTTCATGGAGTTTAGCGACTTGCCATCTAATCTTATTGCGATTGCTTGAACCTTTCTTTTTGCGTGACAAAGAACGTTGAAAAAACGCTAATCTTTTCTCAACCATTTTGGATTTTCGTATTTCGTACCATTAGACAGTATGGCGAAGTCTTTCAAGCCAACATCAATACCGACCCTAGTATCCATCTTAGGGAATAACTGTTCATTTTCTTCCACCAAAACAGAAACAAAGTATTTACCTGTTGGTGCTTGGGAGATTGTCACTGACTTAATCAAACCTTGGAACAATCTATGCTGCTTGATTCGTACCATTTTTTTTTAACTTCGGTAGTTTGATATAACCATTCTCAATGTAGATTGTCCCTTTTTGGTTATTCGTTTTATAGCTGCAGTAATTATCCTTTTTGCTTTTGAATTTCGGAAACCCAACAGATTGATCACGAAAGAAATTAGCATAAGCCTTGTCTAGATTTAGCTGGGCATTAGCCAAAGCAAGACTATCCACTTCCTTTAGGAATGGAAATTCACTCTTATATTGTGCAGGCGTAGGATACTTGATAGATTTATCAATGCTTTCTTGAGATTCTTTATAAGAATTGATTCTATCAGCAAGCATTTTGTTATACACAAAACGTACACATCCAAAGGTTTTTGCAAAAAATAGGCGTTGTTCTTTATTTGGATAGATACGATATTTGTATGCTTTCAACATCTCCTACACTTCCTTTTTGCCTTGTGTTTCAATATATTGTTTTAGGATTTCTAATGGTGCACCACCCACTGTTAGTAAGAAATAGCTTTGAGACCAGAAGTATTCTTTCCATAGCTTCTGCCTAATCTTGGGGAATTCGTTTTTAATCTTTCGGGAACTAGCACTCTTATAAGCATTGATGAATTTAGATAGTTCTGTATTGGGTTTAGCTGTCATGAGAACGTGAACATGGTCAATATCGTGATTCCATTCTTTCACAGTAATATGATACTTCTCCCCAATATCTTCAAATATGGTTTTCAATCTAGTTGAGATCGTATCGTCAATTACTTTTCTTCGATACTTCACAACCATAATAAGGTGGTAGTTCAGTTTGAATACTGAATGATTATTTGTGTCTAGTTTCACTGTGTCACCTCTTACTATCATTATACGACTGAACAGTGAAAAGTACAAAAAAAGCCTTTAGCTATCGCCTAACCGAAATTCATCCCCTCCCTATCATGGCTTCGCCCACCCTTCACAGGATTGAGGAAGGGGAATTCTTTCGGAAGGCTGTTAAAACATTAACATTGTTTCCAATTTTATTAGATTCCTTTGTTTGTGGCATTCTAAAAATGTAGCGTTTGGCAGTTAATTTATGTAGCCCTTCAGGGCATAAAAAAAGCCTTGCCAACATCCTCATATCAACATACACTCCTTTTTGGGCAATTCAACAACAGGAGGTATGGATGAGGAGATGTTAGCAATGCCAGAAATTGATTATATCAGACACGAGGCAAATAGAAAAGGCAATGCCTATCGAGAGATTGCGAGAAAACTAGCATATGATCCAAGAACCGTAAAGAAGTATGCGGAGATGGAGGATTTTAGTCCGGAAATTAAACCGGTTCAGATACGTAGCGCAAAAGTGATGGATCCGGTGAAATCAATATTAGACACATGGATTCAAGAGGATTTCAAAAAGAAAAAGAAATTCAGACGAACAGCGAAACGCATGTATGAAATGTTGGTGGAGGATTATGAATTTAAAGGTTCTGACCGTTCTGTCCGGCATTATGTATCCAAGCAAAAGAACAAACTGGCAGAGGAAACAGAACAGGCCGCCTTGCCTTTAGAAGCGAAACCGGGTACCGCACAAGTAGACTTCGGAGAAGCACCCTTTCTACATAACGGACAGCAAGTGGTCCTTCCCTTTTTAGTGATGTCCTTCCCGTACAGTAATGCCTTTCTTTTTCAAGTCTTTCCGGCTCAAAATAAAGAGTGCTTCACAGAAGGCATGAAGCGAATGTTCCACTACATAGGCGGAGTGCCAAAAGCCATTCGGTTTGACAACCTTTCAGCCGCCGTCAAAAAGATATTTCCGCATGGAGAGCGTGAGCTAACAGAATCCTTTCAGAACTTCGTCCTTCACTATGGATTCACACCTGAGTTTTGTAATCCCGCCAGTGGCAATGAAAAAGGCCATGTCGAGGCCATGGTCAAATACACACGCAATAACTTCCTCATTCCAGAACTGTCCCTCCAAAATCTAGAGGACTTGAATCAAACCTTCTGGGTGAAGGCAGAGAAAGACCGGAATCGAAATCATTACCAGAAGGAAGAACTCATTGCCAAACTATATATGGCAGACCAAGAACAGTTCTTACAGCTCCCAGCAAAAGAGTTTGACTGTGTGCGTTATGAAGAGGTGAAGGCAGATAAGTACGGCTATGTTCGAATTGAAAACAAGATCTACTCCTCTTCCCCGCGCTTTGCCAAACAGAAGGTTTTGGCAAAGATCTCATACAACCAAGTGGCGTTATTGACCGATGATTTCAACTTGATTGTTAGCCATGAACGTTTGTATGGAGAGCAAAAACAATCGGTAAAATGGCAGCCTTATCTATCGCTGATGGCCAAACGGCCTATGGCAATCAAGTACACCGGGTTTTATGAGCAGCTTCCGAAGGAATGGCAGACGTATCTTGAGCAGTGTACGGTTCATGAGAAACAGCAAGCTCTCCAGCTTCTCTCTGTATTCTTGAAGGAACATGACTTTCAAACGCCTACAGAAGCGTTGCGTCTTGCCTCCGAGCGCGGTCATCCTTCGGTCGACTCCATTAAACAAATCTTCTATCAGCTTCTTAATGGGAGAGGGCAGCGAAAAGAAATTGATGTGCAGAAGTCTCTACCTGATGTTCCTTCTGCCGTTAGAGGGCTGTCCCATTATGATCATTTGATGGAAACAGGCGGTGACGCAGGATGAACCCACACATTCAAGAATACGCCAAACGCTTGAAGTTAAGCTGGACTCGGGAGCATTATCATGAGATTAAGGCGGAGAGTCACGAAGAGTATTTATTGCGGTTAATGGAACATGAAATTCAGCACCGTGAGGAACGAAAAACCAACCTTCTGCTTCAGCAGGCAACGCTGCCGAAGGTGGCCGGAATCCCGTTTGACTGGAAGGACATCAAGCTGGGGCAAGGTTTAACGAAAGATTATATTCTGCATGGCGGTTTTTTGGAGAATCAGGAAAACCTGATATTCTATGGCGGGGTTGGAACAGGAAAGACGTTTTTGGCCAGTCTAATTAGTCTTCACGCCATTCAGCAACAGGGAAAGAAAGTGAAATTCTATACGGCGGCATCCTTAGTGAATCAGCTCTTGGATGCCCACGAGAAAGGCTCGCTGAGCCGATTGTTCAAGCAGATTGAGAAACTGGATGTACTCGTCCTGGATGAATTGGGATATATTCCGCTTCATAAACAAGGAGCAGAACTCCTCTTTCAAGTCATCTCTATGTGTTACGAAGCAAAGAGCATGATCATTACAACCAATCTTCAATTTGGGCAATGGAACCATGTATTTGGCGATCCCATTTTAACAGAAGCTGTCATAGACCGCCTGATTCACCATTCACATCTGGTGGTGTTCAGTGGCGAAAGCCATCGTTACCGGGAATCGTTGCTTCAAACCAAGTAAAAATGGAATATAAGAGCGATGTTGGCAAGACAGCATTTTTAATTGCCATTTGATGCATTTTTATATTGCCAAATACAATTCCTTCAGAATATGTTGAAAAAATGTTGCGGTTGAGGAGTTAAGGGTGATGAATATGATGAAAGACATTCTGGAAATCTTTAAGGAAGAAATACACGAGAGTTACGAACGTTGTCCTGAATGTGACAGTACTGGAGAAATTGATGTCTCTATCACATAAAAAAGGATGCTCATGTTTTGAGCACCCTTTTTTATAAAAACTAAAAATTTTCCGTTTAATATTTAATCTTAGATGGCTTAATATCCCCAACTCCATCACGGTCAATTACAATCATTTCCCAATATTCTAAACTAGGAAGGTTAATGACTAATTCCTTGTCCTCCCATTGGTACTGAATTTCTTTTAATTGTCCTTTGTGCCGATCGGGACTCGCTGAATAAACCTTTAAGTTAGGTAATTCTTTTTCATTCTTGCCAATTGGGTATTTTATTTTTAAATCATTATACTTTTTCGGTTTTGCTGCTGCATTTCTCCAATTCGAATCATTATTTAATAGGTTAACGAGATGAACGACATCGTACTCTTCAAAGCCTTTATTGTTCTTATTATCCCTTACTATAGACCATATTGTGTTCTTCTCTCCATCTCTACTAATCACAAGTGGCTGACCTTCGTCTTCTACTTTAATCATCGTATCAGTCTCTTTACTATCGAATAGAAGATTTTCGTAAGCAGCGAAAAACTTGTAGTAGTCTTTCATTGATTCCTTTAAAGAACCGGTCATTTTTTTGCTTCGATTTGGGTAATATTCATGAGCTAACATATTTGGCCCTTCTTCATACTTCTCGGCTGTACCAATTTCAATATGTGTTGCCCCCATTGCAGCTAATCCAGCATCCATTAAGCGTACGGAAGGTTCGTCAAACAGTCCAATTGTCATGCGACGTAAATGAATGGACCCTTTCTGTCCCTCTTCCTGTTTTAATGTGAACTTATGTTTCCCTGGTTTTAAATGTGGTAAAACGACGTACCCATCTTCACTATATGAGTCAATATTTCCCGTGCGTTTAAATGTAACTGTATAAGGATTGCCTTTCTCATCTAGCAGTGGTTTTCCATCCACATAAATTGTCCGTACTGTATCTGCTCCTGCATTAGCATATGTGAAGATAAAACTAGTTTCTCCTTCGTCTTCTATATCTACATCAAATGTTACCTCGTCACCTACATGACCAAAATGTAATAGTGTATCTTTATAGATGTGCATAGGAGGAATGATACTCGCAGATTCTGAATGATACTTTTTATCTTCAATTTTGAGATAATCAAGCTTTACACCATCATCATCTAAGTTCTCGACTTTGATCGTGATCGTGTTTTTACCTTCTTTTAAAGAAATTCCTCCCATAGTAAGATCCTTCCATCCATCACTAGATGGGAAAATAATATTTTCTATTTTTTCATCATTTACATAGACTGAACGTTTTGCATCACGTTTTGAGGAAGCATCATTATTATATCTCCATGTCAATTCATACTTTCCTGCTTTTTGAGCATTAATATCAAAGGTTAAGAAATCCCCTTCATCATGGAAATCGTAAATGTGGCCAATAGTTGTTGAGATTCCATGACCTTCTGGAGCAAATGCAGCTTCTTCAACCTGATATTCCTCTTCCCCAACAAGTAAGCTATCTAAATTGATATATTCACCATTCGATGCTAATTCAAAAACTACTTCATGTTCACCAACAGGTACAGTAGCTTTTATAGATTTTTCAACCATTGCTCCATCCCAACCACCTGGTGTACTAGCAAATATGTTTTCAGAGATCGTCTTTCCATCAACATATGTGTTGTTTGAAGGAATTAATTCTCCATCAACATATATATTTACTTTAGGATTATTCGCAGTTCTATATTTAAAACGAAGAGTATTAGTCTCTTTTTCATTATTAACATTAAAAATGACTCGTTGACCCGCTTTGCCTAGATTGTTAGTAAATCCAGGAGATACGGAAACCTCGCTTGTTTTTGTTATAACAGGACTCCAGCCGATTTCAGCTTGTTCTCCTTCTATAACAGTATTATTTATTTCAAATTTGTCTACTTCAATTCCTGATTCAGATGTCTGATCTTCCATCTTCATCTGAACCTCATTCAATCCTTTATAAAGATAAATTTTGGTTTCGACTTTACTCCAGTTTTCTCCCTCTGTTTGTGGTAACGTTACTACACCCGCTTTTTTTCCATTAACTAGTAAGCTGCGTTTTGTTTCCTGACCAGAGTTCATATAGAAAATAGAGATCGGTACCTCTTTTGCAGTATCTGAATCCATTTTGAAAGAGATAAAATCTCCCTGTTGTTTAAAGTTGTTAATCTGTTTTGTTGATTTTTCCAATACAGGTTGCTGTGATGGTTCCCAACCAATTCTACCTTTTTCAGCTTGGTATCGTGTATCTCCAACTGTCATGTAATCTATCTTTGCACCAGTATCGTTTACATTTTCTACTTTTAGGACGACTTTATTTACACCTGCTATTAATGGTGTTTGAACGATTTCTGATTTTTCAAATGATTCCCATCCACCTGTTGGTTCGAACTTAATGGAATCACTGACAAGTTCATTATTAACGTACAAATGACGATTTACGGCCGTTCTTTCAACCCCATAGTTGAAGCTGATTGGATAGGTTCCTGCCTGAGCTGCATTTACTGTAAACTCAATAAAGTCTCCATCAGTTTCGAAATTATACACATGTCCATATTTATCAACTTTACAGCTGATTAGCTCAGCATCTTCAGCTTCATATTCTTTCTCAAAGGAGTCCCTTTTAACAACAATACTGTCTACATTTAACCAAAGATTATTAGTATTTAACTGTAGTTTAATTTCATTTGTACCTTTTTCCAAATGTAAGGATAGGTTTTTTACTGCAACTGGATTTCCCCATCCCGTTTTTTCATTAAAAGATATCGTGCTCTCAACGAGTTGATTATTCACTGATATTTTTCCTTCTGGACTACTACCATTATCATGTCCGTATTTGAGAGCTACATCATAAGTTCCTGATTCAGGTACATCAACCGTCCATATGATCTTATCTTCATCTTGTTTTCCAAAATCTCCAACCCAACCAGGAAGCTTTTGAACACGTGAGAAAAATTGCTCTGACTTAGGAACACCTTTTACATCTGCTACCTCATAGTGTTTTCCAGTTGCCTGCTTATAATTCATATAGCCAGCAATGACAACGGCTTTCCCGCCATTCGTTTTACGGGTTTCCTCAACAACATTTAATAGATCACGGTAATTATCTTTATCCTGCCAAATTTCACTATAATCAAAATCTGTTTTTGTTGAGGAAACAGGAACATCTTGATAACCTTCATTTCCACCAACCATATTAAACGTTACAAAATTCTTTTTCTCATTATTTTCTACTAAAGAATCTTTTACGGAATTAATAAGAGAATCATAGTCTTTAGAAAAATGGCGCTTATTACCATTATAATCATATAAATAATCATTATCGTGAAAGCCCCACTGATCAAGATGCATTCCGTCAAATCCAAATTCGTTTACACTTCTAACAAACTCTCTGTTAATATATTTTTGCCATTGTTTATTACCAGGGTCTTGGAGAAATAGACCCGTTGGAGGATTAACCCAATCAAAGTAAAAGCCTTCTTGATTTGCTAGTGACGGATTAGGAAACTGAGCATTCTTCTTATAGAGTCCCCATTCCCTTTTTATTCCGAATGCTTCATAATTTTCTCTAGCTGCATAGTTCATTTGATAGGCCATTGATGCTGCATTATATTTCTTAGCAGCATCAATTTGCTGTTTTACAGTTAAAGGAAAAAGATTGCGTCCTAATAAATCTTTATAGGAAGTATCTTTATTGATTTCTTCTGTAATAAAATTTCCATTTTCATCTAGAATTGGATTCCCATTTCGATCTGTCTTGGAATAAACGGATACATCATGCCGCCACATCCAATCATAGAATTGAAAACCATTTAAGTAGTACTCTTGTGTCAGTTGTTTCATCTTCTTTTCACTTTCGCGAACTGACTCTTGAGGGAATTCTGTTGTATACCCGTAGCGAGGAAACCGTGTCCAATCACTTGAGACATCAATTGCTGCTGTTACAATTTGATCAGAACCCGAAATGGAAGTTTTTACAAGATATCCGCGAAAATCCTGTTTGGGAGGTGTCCATTCTATTTCCAATCCTTTTACATTCTTTCTAACTTGAATATTCTTCTTTCCCTCGGCTACTTTTTCGTTTAAGTGAAAGACTTCTAGGTTAAGCTTCCCTTTCCAATCATTAGAAGAATCAAATAGTATAGACATCTTCACTTTTTCCCCTGGATTATACCTGGATTTATCTACTAAGAAAGCTTGAATCGGTTCAACTGGCAGCTGCTTTTTAATTGGTTGAATTTGTTTACTAGATATCTGCTGTCCTGTCGTTTGGGCTTTTGTTACAGGTGTTTGAGTGATTAATGTCAAGTTCAAGGCTACTAAACAAACAAGTGATAGCTTTCGTTTACTTTTATTAATTTTCATACCTTTCCTCCTCAAAAGATTAATAGTATGGTTGCATTTACAAAATCAATAACACTTCAAATGCGGTTTTATTTTCACATATATTACAATTTTATGTAACCGCTTACATTATAAAAAAGGTGTCTTATATTATGTTTGTTTGAAAGGTCATATAAAAAAGGCGGAAATCCGTATAAGGAGAATGCCATCTTTTCAATGAATAAGAAATATGTAATAGGAACAAATCAGATGAATAGTTCAATCTCTTACCCAAAAAAAACACTTATCTTATAAAAGATAAGCGCCCGGATGTTTATGACTGTCTGTTCTTGTTTTAAGGAGCACTTCTCCTTCTAAAAGAAATGCACCCGATCGTTTAAGAAACTTGTCTTTTTCCCATCTTAAAAAGACTATCAAAATTGTATGATCTCCATTATTAAAGGGTAAGAATAATTCATTTGTTCTTTCATCATAAAAAAACCATTTTATAAGATTGAAAATTCTTATCTGATCGAACCTGTCAAGGCCGGTTATAACT
>NZ_JBDPNU010000020.1:0-57587 GCF_050468105.1 Fictibacillus sp. NRS-1165 | reverse complement strand
TTGTGTCTAAAAATACGGGGCCAAACCGGTTTTTCCTCTGTTACTCACGGTTTTACGAACTTTACTCACCAATCATATCATTTTCACAAAAGAGCATACCTCGCCAAAACAGGGTGATTCCTGAAAGGAATCACCCTGTTTTGCATCTCATTATTGCTGTGGCTGTGTTGGCATTTGAGTGTTTTGCTTTTTAAGTGCGTCTTTTAGATCCTTATCTTTGATCTTAATGTCAGCATCTTTTTGAAGCTTCGTGATAACTTCATCAGTTGGCTTCGCTTTTTGCTGCTTCAATTCTTCGCTGATTTGTTTCTTTTTATCTTCGAACTTGTTCGTCTTCTTGTCTACGACTTTGATAATATGGTAGCCGAATTGAGACTTAACAGGATCGCTGACTTGGCCAGGTTTCAATTTGAAGGCTACTTTATCAAATTCAGGCACCATTTGGCCTTTACCGAAGAAACCAAGGTCTCCGCCTTTGGATTTAGAGCCTGGGTCTTTAGAATACTTCTCCGCAAGTTTAGCAAAGTCCTCGCCCTTATCCAGTTTCGCTTTGACTTCATCAGCTGTTTTCTTGTCATCCACAAGGATATGGCTGGCTTTTACTTCTTCTTTATATTTCTCGTTAAATACTTTTTTCATTTCAGCGTCGGTTACTTTTACACCGTCAGTCGCTGCTTTTTTGTTTAGAAGCTGTGTCTTCACTAGTTTTCTTAAGTCTTTTTCATTCTTGATGCCATTTTGTTGAAGTGCCTGCTTGAACTGGTCTTCACCGCCAAGCTGTTTTTTGATGTTGGCGATCTCTTTGTCGATCTCTTTATTAGTAACCTTGTACTCTTTTTCGAGAAGTTTGTTATCTACCATTTGCTTAAGGACTTGATTTCCGTACTGTGCCTTAAGCTCATTGTAGAATTCATCCTTGGTGATGTCTCCAGCTTTGGATTCCACAACCTTCTCTGATCCTGCACCGGAGTTACACGCTGACAGCGATAAGACTCCCGCAGCAAGTCCAAGGGATAATAACCATTTTTTCATCTGACACACTCCCACTGTTCGAGTAATATTTTCACAGTATCTACTATAGCATAAACATTGGACAAAATCCTATTCATACTCGGAATTATGAGAAAAATTACACATATTTACTGTTATATCAGCAAGGAAATTTTTCAAAACCGTGACATTCGTCTAATCAAACCTAGACATATCACTATATGATGTGGAGAAGAAAAAAGGAGGAGATAGATGATGGGATGCGGTGCTGGTTTTGGACATAGCTTTTTAATTCTGGTCATTCTTTTCATTTTATTGATAATTATTGGATGTACTTGCTTCGTATGGTAAGGACAAGGAGTTAGGCAAGAGTTTAAAATTTCTTTTGGTTTTCAGGCAATAGCCTAAGCGCCCGCGGAATAGGCTGCATAGGATAGCGTAAGAAATAAAGGAGGTGGCATCATGGGTTCTACACATGGAAGAGGCTTTGCGTTAATCGTTGTGTTGTTTATTCTGTTGATCATCGTCGGTTGTGTATGTTGGGGAGGCTGGTGCTAAGTAAGCACGGGCTGTGATAGTAGTAAACTGGGGGCTTTTTTTCTGCTGAGGAGGTAATATAATGGGCGGTGTTTCTGGCGGCTTTGAGCTGATTGTTGTATTGATAATCCTACTCATTATTATCGGATGCATTTGTTTCTGCTAATGAAAACAAGAGAGGAGCGGTAACAGCCGCCCCTCTTGTTTTCATTAATTTAATATGTATAGATATTTTCTACATAGGCACTGATTAAAAGGATGGTAATCAGAACATTTATCGTACGGAACACATTGGGCTGTGTTTCAGCCGGTATGGATTTGCGAGAACATAGTTCATTGGTGAGGAGATTAAAAACAAATAAAAAAACGGGGGCAAGAATTACAAATATGATATCTGGCATGTTACAATACCTCCATAAAAAGCTACCATTCTTACTTTAACAAAAGTTGGAGAATAAGAATAGGAAAAAGCAACGTTATGGAGGACGAAAATGAATAACAAATGGAAACTGAGCTTCCTTGCCCTGGCTGCTGTTATCGTTATTGTGATTGTTGTTGTGGCCTCACTGTTATTTTCAGGGGGGGAGAAGGGCTTTGATCGGGCCGGACAAGCAGGGGACTCTCTGACAGGCAAAAAATTATTCACGATACATACCGGCAAAGAACAGGCTGCCTTTTTAATGAACAAAGAAATAGAAGAACAAAAAAATTTGGATCTTAAGGTAAGGCTTACGGATCAGATGAAGCTGTTCGGGCGTGTAGATGTTTTTGGACGTGAAATCGTATACCAGATGTCCCTTGAACCAGAAGTGCTGCCTAATGGAGATCTAGCCTTACATGAAAAAAACGTGCAGGTTGGACGGTTAAATCTGCCAGGTGAGCAAGTGCTTAATCTGGTATCAAACAGTGTGAAACTTCCAAAATGGGTGAAAGTATATCCGCAGGAAAAAGTGATCCATGTCCAGCTGACCAAAATGGACAACAAAAAGCATATCAGAGTAAAAGCCAAAGAGGTCGATCTGCCGAATAACAATATTTCAATCGACGTGTTTGGAAAATAATCGAATGGAGAATTTTTGAAGAAAAGAAGAAAGCCGCCTTACAAAAAAGGCGGCTTTACTATACAATAGAAACTAAAGATCGACTATAAGAAAGCAGGATGAAGATGGAAACGATTGAAGAACGTGTTGAACGGCTGGAATACTATAACCGGCTTACTGTACAATCGATAAATTTAAGGACATATCCCTTTTATACGCTGGTGATGGAAAAACATCTGAGCGAAGTCGAAGTGGGAGATGTCCTTTCATTGTGCGATGAACTCCAACGACGTTTTGAGGTCCAGAAAGAGAGCGGTTATGTGCAGTACCTGCCTCTACTTCTCCATTTTGCAGGAATGCTGAATTCGAAACTGAAGCCGAGAGAAACCATTCAAGCTCTCCGTACCCAAGGCGTCTATCCTGAGCTTATGGATAAGCTGTATGATTTGGCGCGGCGTTACGAGTGAACGCCGGCCAGCTTAGGAGTGATCGGAATAACGTTGTTAGGTGTTTTCTCCTCCATGGTTTCTTCAATTTTCATCTCCAGCTTGTTGAAGATCGTCATGAAATCTTCTCCGTACAGGTTACGGATCATGCACATGATTTCAGGGAAGTCAGGGAACTTACCGTAGAGCTCCTTGATCGGCAGTGCTGAGGAAAAGACGCCAAAGCTTGCCGGATCATACGTTTCCATCGTTTTCAAGAGAAGCTCTTCACCCTTATCTGTCAATTGAATGTATGTATTTCGCTTGTCATTTTCCTTTTTTGAAAATGAAAGGTAGCCTTGCTCCTCCAGTTTTTTTGAAAAGTTAAATGCCGTAGATACATGCATAACCCCGAATTTTGCAATATCGGAAATGCTTGCGCCTTCTAATTGATGAGCAATCCACAAAATATGATGTTCATTGATGTTTAATCCGTAATCCTTAATCCAATTCTGCCAGTCTTTTTCTACACTTTTCCATAATGCTTTGCTGATCTGTGCGAATTTATGACTGAAAATCATGGCTTCCTTTACACTGTACAAATTATCCTTTTCCATACTAAATGCCCTCCATTACTACATATAAGAACATCAATCTATCCCTCATTATGCCAGTATTTCCTAAAATAAGAAAGTAAAATTTTTCAAAACTCAAAGAAAAATTGGTAATAAAGGCATATAACTTAAGTATGATAACAGATGGAAGATCATAATTGCTGAATAATAAAGAAATCTCCCGTTCAAGGGAGATCCTCAATTGTACAGTTAACGATTTGCCAATGACGCTTTGCTTTCCTCGAGTGTGTCCTGAATTTCTTTTACGTTTTCCTGGATGCTTTCCATATTCGGCTGAATCTCTTCCTTCCAATCATCGATATCCTTTTTTATGTCAGCGGAAGCCTGTTTGAACGCTTCTTTTCCTTCTTTGGAAACAAACATTATTTTTTCCTTAAGCGTGATGCTTTCACGCTTCATTTTAGAAACAGAGTTTTTTAATTTGTTTGCACTGTCTTTAATGTCCTGTCTGATGTCCTTTCCTGACTTGGGTGCGGACAGCAGAGTAGTTGCTGCTGTAACAATTGTTCCGATGGCAAAGCCGTACAGTAGAGATTTTGCTTTAGACATGATTTACTCCTCCTCTTTTATACTTAGTATTACATTCTTGGTGGATCAGATGAATTCCTATCGAGAAATTTCCCGAAATCATAAATATTTAACGATGATTTTCGGCATGATTGGACAGGCACCTGCATATCTATAATATGGGGGGGATGGACCATGGATTGGAATATCATATTATTGATGTTTGCGGGCCTGCTGTTGATAATGCGAATGATGTACTCCTTAAACACTACCCGCCGATATTCTTTTCGTAACACATTGATTATAAAAAGGAGAAAATCAGCATTTATTTTCGGTTTGATCGGAATCGCAGGGCTGGTCGGCTGTTTGCTGACCTTTGTCACAAAATAACGAATCATAGGGAAAGCTGATTCTTTTTGAATCTGCTTTTTTATGTTAGAAATATATTAGATAAAGGTATAATAACAACAAGTCAGGAGGAGGGTATTATGGAGCGTCACACAATCGGTAATTATTTTAACAGAATGAAAAGCAAGGCTTCGGTCATCCTGGATGATGACCATCAAACAGGTGAACTGATCACCAATGCCGAGAAGAAAACACAATCTGCGCAAAGCAACAGCGGCTTGTGGGAACTCACTTCACAGGTAAAAGCTTTAATCAGGCTGGTCAAGCATTATCGGGACGGTTCATACCGGCATGTATCTAAAAAATCGATGATGCTCATCGTTGCGGCCCTGCTTTATTTTGTCAGTCCAATCGATGCTGTTCCAGATTTTTTGGCAGGAATCGGCCTTTTGGATGATGCTGCTGTGTTAGCCTTTTTATACAAGACGATCAAAAAAGAAATCGATCATTACATGGCATGGGAAGAAGAAGAGCAAACGATAAAGCCGGCACCTTAAGATCAGGTACCGGCTCTTTTTTATTGCAATAATATTTAGATTACGCCTGAATCTGTTTCGATTGTGCTGGCATGGAACGCTTTCTGATGCTGTGTGCGACCGGGTACAGAACGAACATGACGACGCTGTTTACAGCAGCTGTCGGCAATACGACCGCCAGGAAGATCGATAAGAAGGTTCCAGGCAAACCGGCTACGAGTAGAGCCGTTGCAAGGAAAATTGACCCGCTCACAAGGGTTCCAGCAAAAGTCAAAACAGCAGCGGTCAAAGCATTTAATTTATAACGTGAAACGAAAAGGAATAATCCTAAAAAAACAAGTGCGGTAATGGGTTTATCCACCAGGTTCGCAATCTGCCCGCCTGGGAATGTAGTTGTGATGGCTGTAATAACACCGGTTGCCAGCGCAGCTACAATGACGTTAGACAGCGTTGGGAACATGATAATGGTTAGAAAAAGCATGGTAAGCATCATATCAGGCCTCATGCCTAAAAAGAAGGGCGGCATAATGGCGTGAAGAACATACCCCAATGCCAGTAGAACTCCTGTTAATGCTAAAGATTTAGTTTTCATGACTCATCTCTCCTCTACTCAACTCTTAAGTTTCTTTCATAGGTGCACTACTGCCCTATGCAAAGAAGTTACTCTTATCTTAACAAATCTAGAGCTTTTTGAACAGTACATAAAGCCTATTCCTCATGTTTTTTCTGGAAATTCACCATGAAATCCCTTAGTGCTTGGCAGGCTTCGAGCGGAACGGCGTTATAAGCGGATGCTCTGCATCCTCCGATTGAACGATGGCCGGCCAATCCGTAAAATCCTTGAGCTTCTGCTTCTTTTAAAAATTGTTTCGTCAGCTCTTCGTTTTTTAAGGTGAACGTAATGTTCATCAGTGAACGGCTGTTCTTAGCTGCATGCCCTGAGTAAAAACCTTGGCTTTCATCGATAGCGTCATAGATCAGCTGCGCTTTTTCTTCATTGCGTTTTTCGAGTGCCTCCAGACCGCCATGTCCCTTGGCCCATTCGAGAACGAGCTTCAGAAGATAGATGGAGAAGGTAGGCGGTGTATTATACAGCGAACGGTTTTTAATGTGTGTCTTATAGGAAAGGATCGCCGGAATCCCTTGATTTGCACGCTCAGCAGCATCCTTTCTGAAAATCACAACGGTGACTCCTGCAGGTCCAAGGTTCTTTTGAGCTCCTGCATAAATAAGGCCGAACTTATTTACCGGAATTCTCCTGCTTAAAATATCACTGGACATATCAGCGATTAAAAAAGGGTGCTCAATGCCCTCAAATGAAGGCCATTGCGTACCATAGATCGTATTATTGGATGTGATGTGGACATACGAATATTCGTCTTGAGACAAAGAAGGCACCTCAGGGATGGAGGTATAATTGCCAGCTTTTCCGGATACGATCTCTTTCACCTCTCCAAATTTGCTTGCCTCTTTTAACGCCTTTTCGGACCATGAACCGGTTAGGATATAGCCAGGCTGTTCATCGGGTCTCATAAAATTCATGGGGATCATCGCAAATTGCAGGCTGGCGCCCCCCTGCAGAAACAGCACTTCGTAATCATCCGGTATGGAAAGCAGGCCCTTTAAGAGGTTTTTGGCTTCCTCATGTACTGCCTCGTAATGTTTTCCACGATGGCTGTGTTCCATAATGCTGATTCCGGTGTCATCGAAGTCCAGAAATTCTTCCTTTGCCTTTTCCAATACCTGACGAGGCAGAGCTGCGGGTCCTGCGTTAAAATTGTAAACCTGTTTCATGAATGCATTTCCTCTCCTTTTTGTGGTCTCAATCCAATGCTGTTAAATAAAAAACTGCCTTCAGGCAGTGATACGATTGTTTATGAAGAAAGACGGGAAGCAATTTTGGTGGAAATCTCGCTGAACTCTTCCTTTGAGTAATCATGAGTTTCCCAAACCGCACCAAAGCCATCTCCTCTGCCATAGCGTGGAATGATATGTACGTGATAGTGAAATACGGATTGTCCCGCAGGTTCTCCATTATTATTCAATACGTTCAGCCCGATCGGATCGAAGGCTTCTTTCACTGCTGAAGCTATGGCAGGAACAGCTGAGAACAGCTTTGCCGCTTCTTCAGAAGGCAGGGCAAAGATATCTTTATAATGATTCTTTGGGATAACGAGAGTATGTCCTTTTGTCACTTGGCTGATATCAAGAAATGCCAGCACGTTTTCATCCTCATATACTTTGTAGCTCGGTATTTCACCTTTTATGATTTTACAGAAAATACAGTTCTCGGCATGCTTCATTTTATCACCTCTGAAAATGTTTTTTCTCATTTTAGCATAAGTACAGAGAATATGTTATTGGAACATTTTGAAATTTGCACAAAGAAAGAGGACCCTACGTGTGTAGAGCCCTCTTCCTTATAGAGGTTAGAGAAGAAAGGAGAACCTGGAAACATACATTCCGATTTTTTGGCGAACACCTCATTCTTTTGGATTATAAGCTTAGGTAAGCAATAATCTTTCCAAGAGAATCATCTCCCTGAAATTGGTTGTTCAAATCGTTATATAGCACCTAAAATCTCCCTCGAAGAAGGGGGGATACCTTCTTCCCTCATAGGTTTGCCAAGTTTCAAAAAGTTTATCCGTAAAAAATTCCCTCGTTGGAAAAGGAAAATGATACATAGTATGATGAAGATAACATGAAGGCGATGATAGAAGACATAAAGAATAGAACAGAGGCTGGGAAAGAAGGGATCAAACATGAAAAAAATTCTTGAAGTCAGGGGGTTATCAGGTGGCTATTCACCTGACAGGCCTGTCCTGCACGATGTTTCTTTTAATGTGCACGCGAATGAGATCGTAGGCCTCATCGGATTGAACGGAGCAGGCAAAAGTACGACGATCAAACACGTATTGGGGCTGATGGAGCCGAGTAAGGGGACCTCCAGAATCAACGGGAAAACCTTTCAGGAAGAGGCGGAGGAGTACCGGGGACAATTATCATACATACCAGAAACACCTATTCTTTATGAGGAGCTCACACTCTGGGAGCATCTAGAGATGACAGCTATGGCATATGGGCTGGAGGAACAGACATTTTTAACTAGAGTAAGGCCGCTCCTCGCAGAATTTAATATGGAAAATAAAATTAAATGGTTTCCTGGACATTTTTCAAAAGGGATGCGGCAAAAGGTGATGATCTTATGCGCTTTTCTGGTGGAGCCTGAACTCTACATCGTTGACGAACCGTTTGTCGGTCTGGATCCGCTCGGTATTCATTCGTTCTTGGAACTGATGGAGAAATTCAAGCAGAATGGAGCCGGCATCCTGATGTCAACCCATATTTTGGCCACTGCCGAACGGCACTGTGACCGATTTATTATCCTGCATGAAGGTAAAATCGCTTTGGAGGGGACTTTAGAGGAACTGAAACATGAAATCGGAAATCCCGCAGCCACACTTGACGAGATCTATATATATGCCAGCAGAGGGAAGAGACCATGATGAATTTTACAAAGATATGGCAAAGAAGAAAAGACCAGTATTTTGCCATCGCTCTCCGTTACTTCCGCTTGATCGGAAACAGCGGGTTCATGCTTTCGCTCTATATTCTGTTTGTCATGGGAAGCTTCTATTATGCCAGGATTCTTAAACAGCTTCCTGATAATTTTCCGGCATCCTGGCTGCTTATCGCTGTGTATGCATACTTGCTGACAAAAAGCCCTGTACGAACCTTCCTGAAAAAGGGAGATCTCGTGTTTCTCCTGCCTGTTGAATCGAGGATGAAGGAATATTTCCGGCATTCCATACGGTATACAGCCGTTATTCAATCTTTTTCCATCGTTTTTTTCTTTTTGGCACTAGGGCCGCTGTTTTCAAGGTTTATCACAGACAACCCCATCGAGATGCTGCTGACTTTGGCTCTGCTGCTGACAGCAAAAGTGTGGAACATCAAAACCTCATGGGAGGAGCAGCGTCTACCTTTTGACCAAACCCGAAGAAATTATATGGTGATCCGTTTGGCTGTAAATGCTGTGTTCCTGTTTCTTCTTTTTCAAAAGGCATATGTGTTCATCCTGGCAATTCTTGCGATCATGTATGTTCTTTCCCACTTTTTTTTCGGATTTATTAAAAAAATGCACGGCTACAAGTGGGAGCATTTGCTTGAAATTGAAAACGGCTTGATGATGAAGCTCTATCGGATTGCCAATCTGTTTACGGATGTTCCACAGCTATCACAAAAGGTAAAACCGAGAAAGTGGCTTACCGCGTTTTCTAAAGTGCCTTATAAACAGAGGCATACGTTTGAAGGCTTGTACCGAAAGACGTTCTTTCGTTCCAACGATTATTTTGGAATCTATATCAGACTCGTTATCATCGGTGGTCTGTTTCTTTTCTGGTTTCCTTCCGGCTGGTGGCATCCTATACTTATCCTGCTGTTTTTGCATGCCACAGGCGTGCAACTGCTGCCGCTTTATAGACATCATAGGGGCAACGTCTGGTTTGAACTATATCCCGTGAAACACGAATGGCGTTTTGAGGCGTTTCAAAAATGGCTTCGTATCCTATTATTGATTCAGGCCTTCCTTTATGTCGCTTTTTTGTTTCTCATAGGTGGAACTTGGATGATCGGCGGGCTATCTGCAGGATCCGCACTCCTTTTTGTCTGGCTGTTTACCGCTTACTATACTAAAAAACAGATTATGCGAGTAATGTAGTAGTAAACAAGCTTGCAAACCGCGGGAGGATTGAGGGGAAGAAGATGAGCAAGTATGAAAGACAGGTGTTGGCTGAACTGAGTCATTGGGAAACAGAAATCAACAAAAATCCATCTTTGTGGGATCGATCGGCCAAGAAGCTGCAAAATCGAATCAATGATCTTCTGCCAGAAAAAGTGCATCAGATGATTACAAAGAGCATTAAAGGAATGGTGCACGGCACCCTGATCGGTTCTGAATATATCTCGAAAAAGCAGCCTCCAGCTCCTCTTTCCTTAAAGGAGAGCGATCAGGCTGCAGATGCATTAATTACCGCTTATCGTCGGACAGCTGCTGTTGAAGGGGCAGGGACCGGCGCGGCCGGTTTTTTGCTTGGCCTCGCGGATTTTCCGATATTACTCGGGATTAAAATGAAGTTTTTGTTTGATACGGCTGGGGTCTATGGCTACGATGTGAAAGATTACCGGGAACGATTGTATATTTTGTATATTTTTCAGCTTACCTACTCAAGTCCATTTAAACGGAAAGAACTCTTTGAGAAAATTGCAAATTGGGACCGTACGATTACAGATTTCCCCACCGAGCAGCTGTATTTGCAGAACATCGATTGGCAATCTCTGCAGCAGGACTACAGAGACCATATCGACCTGGTAAAAATGCTGCAGATGGTTCCCGGTTTTGGTGCGCTGGTGGGAGCTTTTGCAAACTTCCGTTTTTTGGACGAACTCGGAAAGACTGCGAAGAACTGTTTTCGTTTAAGGACGCTCAATCAATTAAAACAAAAAGGCTGGCTGAATGAGTAACGAAAAAACTGCTCCTGAAACCAAACGGTTTTAAGGGGCAGTTTTTTTATTTCGGTGTATTACTATTAAAAACGGTTGTCCTTTAACAGGCGATCCATTTCTTCTTTATGTGTGGTTTCATCGGCAATCATGTCTTCAAGCTTCACAACCAGTTCGGTCATGTTGAGCTTTGATGCCTGATCTTTTCGTTCTTCATAACGGCGGATGGTATCGATCTCCGCATTTCTTGCTTCTTCAAGCATTTGACGCACATCATTTACTGGCTTCACTTCTTTTGGAGTTGTTGTAGGTGTTCCGCCAAGTGTACTGATCTTTTCTGCAAGGTAAAGGGCATGGCCTTGTTCATCACCGATTTCTGATTCAAAAAACGGTTTTAGCACTTGCCGAAAGATTCCTGATACGGTCGCTGCATTGTGATTGTACATAATAATGGCGGAGTATTCGTTGGCTAAGTCTTCATTGAGTCCATCAATTAGTGCCTGTAAATCTTTTTCCATCTTTACATTACCTCCCATGATTCATTCTCGGATATTCTTCCCCGTTTAAATGGAGGATAAACTATAAAAAAGGGGTTTACTAAAGTTTGCAAAAGGAAATGTTAAGGGATGTAGACAGATGAAAATGCGAAGGAGCGTGAATATTCAATGGCGAAAATTGCAACTGTGATGACCAATTTATTTGAAGATGTTGAATATACAGACCCAGCGAAAGCTTTGAAGGAAGCCGGTCACGAAGTGGTAGTGATCAGCTCAGAAAAAGGCAAAAAGATCGAAGGCAAACAAAAAGAAGCAACCGTTACTGCAGATGCAGGAATAGGGGATGTGAGCCCATCTGATTTTGATGCCCTCTTCATTCCGGGAGGCTTTTCCCCTGACCAGCTAAGGGATGATGAGCGTTTCGTCAGTTTCGCAAAAAACTTTGCAGATAACGGAAAACCAATCTTTGCGATCTGCCACGGCCCGCAGCTGTTAATTACAGCAGGCGTATTGAAGGATAGAAAAGTTACAGGCTATAACTCCATAAAAGTGGACTTGATCAATGCTGGAGCAAATTTTGTAGACGAGGAAGTCGCCGTATCCGGAGGGCATTCAACCGAGAATCACTTGCCATTCTTTCAAAATTAAATCAATAAAGGAGTCGAAAGCTATGGGCAATGAAGAAAAGCATATCCTGCATAAAGATGAATCAGTAAATCTAAACAAAGTAGATGACACCGTTGACCGAATTCCTGAAGGCCGGAAAGATGAAATCTTACGAAACTTTTCTGAGTTTAAATCGTATCTTCATACAAGGGTAGCCCTTGGTGAGAAGCTTGGCCTTGACGAAGAAACTCTTGCTAAAGCTGCCCAAAGAGTGGCGGATCATCTGGCGGAGACAGAAGAGCCTCGCAATGCTGAAGAAAATCTTTTGAAAGAGCTGTGGAAGGTTGGCGATGAAAATCAAAGGCATCAGCTGGCACACATGCTGATAAAGCTTGTACAATAGGCGCAGAAAAAGCTGCTTTGCTAACTTAAGCAGCTTTTTTCTATGGTTGATTCAATAACTGATGAAGCAAGAGGTGTTAAATCATGATCCAAAAATGGATGAAAAAAATTTCATTTCCCATCGTGCCGGCAGTGCTGCTTTTGATCGGATTCATTCTGGCGGCCACTGCTATTTATATTTTCGCTTCCCTTTCTGAGGAACTTATCGAGAAGGAGCCCTTTACTTTTGACCCGGTGATTATTCATGCCGTAAGATCCTTTTCATCTCCAGGCCTGGACCGTGTCATGCTGTTTTTTACAGAGATCGGCTCTACGCTTGCACTTGGAATTCTGGTGGTTGCAGGCATGCTCTGGCTGGGATTTAAGAGGCAGAACCTATGGGGGATGGTATTTTTCCTGCTCACTGTCGGCGGAGGAGGCATATTGAATCTGCTGCTGAAGAACGCTTTTCAACGAAAAAGGCCAAACGCAGATCCGCTGGTGGAAGCACTGGGCTTCAGTTTTCCAAGCGGACATGCAATGGGCAGTATGGTGTATTACGGATTTCTAGGCTATTTGGTGGTAAGAAGTAAAAGAAAGTCTCTGCGAAAGGCCTTCTGGACTCTATTATTTGCTGTAGCTATCATTGGGATCGGCATTAGCCGTATTTATCTCGGTGTTCATTATCCATCTGATATAATTGCAGGTTATTCAGCAGGAATGGTATGGCTTCTTCTTTGCATAGCAGCCCTGGAGGCCGTTTATTTTTATAAACGGCTCAGATGATCCTCATGATGGAAAATTGCCGACAATAACAGACAGATACTTTTCCAGGTTAACCATTTCAGCGGGGGTATGAGCGTACCGTTCACCATCACAGTCAATCAATTGACCAGGAGATGCTTTAACCTTAAGTCGGCCCGTTTTATAGTAGTGAATCTCTTCACTGGAAGGAATCTGTTTCAGCAGCTTGGATTGGAGGGCATCCCAAATTAAACGCAGGGATGGTTCTTTCACGATTAAAATATCGAATTTGCCGTCCTGAATGTCGGTATCCGGAAAAAAGGCCCTAACGCCTCCTGTAAATGGACCGTTTCCAACGATGAGCATAGCTGCATCTCCCTGATACGTAAAGTCGGGGCTCTCAATTTCAAGGTTAAACGATTCATAATCTTTGAGTGTCTGGGCCGCTGAAAGGTAGTAGGAGAGCCGGCCGAAACGATCCTTAACCTGGCTGTCTATATTGGTGGAAACTTGTGTGATGAGACCGACACCCCAAAAGTTCAGAAAGTAATCAGCATTGCAATGTCCAACGTCAAGCTGTTCGACCTTATGCTCCAATATCTGTTCCACAGCTTTAAAGGGATCCTGATCCATGCCGATCGCCCTTGAAAAATCATTGCATGTTCCTCCGGGAAGAATGGCAAACAACGGTCGTTTCTTCAAGGGGCAAAGCGCATTAACGAGTTCATAGACCGTTCCGTCTCCGCCGGCTCCGATTACGAGATCGACTTCCCCAGCGATCTTGGTCAGGAATTCTCCGCCATCTCCGACTTCTTTCGTTTCATAAACGATAACTTTACTATATTTTTCTTCTAGCCTTTTAACTACTTCATGTATGTTTTCAACCAGCTTCTTATTTCCGGCATTCGGATTTACGATAATGGCTGCTTTATTCATATCCGCCGCCTCCTTAACTTGTTACTATACATACTTCGAACTATGTTTCGATGTCATCCGGAACAAGCCTGCTGAGCAGAGATCAGTCTGCAGGCTTCTTTAGCGATGGATGAATGACACATTACGACTTAGAAATCACGTTATATTCTTTTACAAACGATGGGCCGGAAAAAAGAGTCTGGGGCAGTCCCTGTCCGTTACCTCTGTTCTTATGCGCTTCAGCATAAGCATCAGACTGCTGCCAGCTCGTAAAGTCACTTTGTGATTTCCAAAGGGTCATCACGATATAAGGATCGTTTTCTTCTGGACGAAGGACCCGGATGGCAGCAAAGCCAGGTTCCTGTTCGACAAGCCCAGCCCGCTGCTTAAAACGTTCTTCGAAGAGCGATCTTCCCTCATCGGTCACTTGTATGTGGTTCAAAACAGCAAAGGACCCGTCCTTCAGTTCTCCTCTTGAGTTTAAAATCTCATAGGCATGGCCTTCTTTGAAGGGGTTATTTCCATCAAGCTCTGCGATCAGTACGGCATCCCCGCTGCTTTCCAGCAGAACCGAATGATCGAGAGCGGCTTCTGGAAGATTTTCTAAATAGTGCTGTGTTCCATACGAGATATATAGCTTCATGTAAACTGCTCCTTATCTTCTTTAATGATTTGAACGGTTTTCATCTCTAATTCATGATTTACCCAAGGCAAGCAAATAATAAACGAAAGCACCACGGAAAGCGGCATAGTTAACGATGTCTTTCTAGCGACTGCAATAAAAAAGAGTTTATCCTTGTTTTAGCGGATTCTGTAATAATATAGTAAAATAAGCAATCAAGTATGGCAGTGTTTGAAAAGAGGTACAGACGTGTTTAAAAACGGAATGCTTGGCATTGGTTTATTAATTGGAATATTAGTAGCGGGGTTCATGGGCTATTTGTTTATACTTATGGCCGGCGATTATGTTGTCGATGATAAGGATCTTGTAATGAGCTCTGCCTCTACACTTGTCGATCTGAAGGGCAATACCATTACGAGGATTTATTCAGAGAACAGGGAGCTGGTCTCAGCAGATGAGATTCCAGATGAAGTCAAGGATGCTTTTGTAGCGGTGGAGGACACCCGATTTTATGAGCATCACGGACTGGATTTTCGCTCGATCGCCCGTGCCGTTTATCGTGATATCGCGGCAGGCCATAAAGTTGAGGGCGGAAGCACGATCACTCAGCAGCTGGCTAAGAACGTTTTTTTGTCTCATGAGAAGTCATTGTTAAGGAAAACGAAGGAAGCCGTAATCGCGATTAACCTTGAACGAAGGTACAGCAAGGACAAAATTCTGGAGATGTATTTGAATCAGATCTATTTTGGCCATGGCGCCTACGGGATACAGGCAGCGTCTAAATTTTATTTCAATAAGGACGTCAGCGATCTGACGGTTGAAGAAGGAGCAATGCTGGCGGGGATGCCCAAGGCACCGAGCTATTACTCTCCCATTGAACATAAAGAGGCTAGTAAAAAAAGAAGAGACCTTGTTTTGGACCTGATGGCGAAGCATCATTTTATTTCGGCCGAACAAGCCGTAAGGGCGAAGGGCAAGACGATCGCTCTCAATATCCATAAGGAAGAGCGTAATCCGGCACTTACTACTTATATTGATATGGTGCTCCATGAAGCGAAGCAGAAATATCATCTTTCCAGGGAGGAGATGAGAAAAGGCGGGTACAAAGTCGTCGTTCCTCTGAAAGAAAGTACACAAGAGGCGATATATCAGACCTTTTTAAAACCCGATTATTTCGTAGGAACAGGGAAGGAGCGTCCTGAAGGAGCCATGGTGCTCATGGATGCTGATACAGGCGGTATTATCGCTGCGCAGGGAGGAAGAGGTTATCTGACCGAGGGCCTGAACAGGGTATATGTTAACCGTCAGCCTGGCTCATCGTTTAAACCTCTTGCGGTTTATGGGCCTGCACTGGAATCGAAAGCCTATAAACCTTATTCCATGCTGAAAGATGAACAGCTGAGCTACAACGGGTATGAACCGAAAAACTATGACGGGCGTTATAGGGGAAGGGTCTCCATGGCAGAAGCGATCCGTGATTCCATCAATGCCCCCGCCGTATGGCTGCTCAATGAAATGGGAATTGATGAATCAAAAGCTTCATTGAAAAAGCTCGGTATGGATATTCCTGATAAAGGGCTCGGAATTGCGCTCGGCGGCCTGGACCATGGTGTTACCCCTTATCAAATGATGTCAGCTTACCGCTCATTTGCACGGGAAGGCAAGACGATCAAGCCGTATGTCATCGCTAAAATCTATGACCGAAACGGTGAGCTTGTCGGTAAAGCGAGCCATAAAGAAAAGAAGGTGTTTAAGAAACAAACAGCGTGGTACATGACCCGTATGCTCCAGGAAGTCGTGGAAAAAGGCACGGGAAGATATGGTTCAGTAAATACAGAGCTGGCGGGGAAGACAGGTACTACTAACTATGAGGGCGTGGCGCATGCCAACAAGGATGCATGGTTTGTCGGTTATACCCCGAAAGTCGTGGGTGCCGCATGGATCGGATATGATAAAACCACAAACGAAAGCTACCTCAATACATCCAGTGAGAAAGCCACCAGGCTTTTTAAAGATGTGATCAATCAGATGCCTTCACAGCGCGGACTGACCTTCAAGAAGCCGAAAGGAGTCAAAGAGCTGGAGCCGCCAGTCGACCTCGTCAAGATCAAGGATCTGAAGGCGGACTTTGCATTGGGATCCTTTGGGGTTCCAGGAATTAAACTCACATGGACGCCATCAAATGATGAACGGCTGCAGTACAAGATCTATTCTGTCAAAGAAGGAAAGGCGACGCACATTGATACCGTTACAGGCAGAGGAAGCTACAACGTATCTCCAAAGTACTTGTTCAGCATGCCGAAGTTTTATGTCGTCCCTCTGAATCCACAGACCGATCAGGAAGGCGAGCCATCCAACACCGTTTCCATGGAGTGGTTCAGATAACTATCTTCAAAGGGTGTGCCAGGCACCGCCTTTCTGGTGCCTGGCACCTTGTTTGCATCCTGTGCCTTGTCAAATTCATGACATTTAAAACCCGATGCTATACATTTATTGTGAATTCTTTTACAATGTTTAATGGATATGGAGCGAACGGGTTTCTGGAGTTTAAATTAAAGGAATTCATAGTAGGTCGGGACACAAAGTATAGGAAGAATCGTGGTTCGGGCTTTTGCTTCAAAGCAGAAAGGTGTGTTGATCATGACAGTTAATGAGGAGTTTTTAAAAGCCTGCCGAAAAGAGAACAACAGTTTTGTACCGGTTTGGTATATGCGCCAAGCAGGGCGTTCACAGCCGGAGTATCGAAAACTGAAGGAAAAATATTCGCTTTTTGACATAACTCACCGCCCGGAGCTTTGTGCTCAGGTTACGAAACTTCCTGTGGATCAGCATGGAGTAGATGCTGCGATTCTCTATAAGGATATTATGTCCCCGGTTCCCGCCTTGGGCGTAAACGTTGAGATCAAGTCAGGTGTAGGGCCTGTTATTGATGTTCCTGTGCGCACGATGGCTGATGTCGAAAAACTCGGGACGATTCAACCGGAAAAGGATGTTCCTTATGTTCTGGACACCATCAAACTGCTTCGCGAGCAGCTGGAAGTACCGCTCATTACCTTTGCGGGTGCGCCGTTTACGATCGCCAGCTACATGATAGAAGGTGGTCCCTCAAGAGATTACCACTACACAAAAGCATTGATGCACTCTGACCCTGAAGCGTGGTTCCTGCTGATGGACAAGCTTGGTGATATGACCATTGCCTATGCCAAGGCTCAAATAGCTGCAGGTGCTCAGGCGTTTCAGATTTTTGATTCCTGGGTGGGTGCACTGAATGCTGAAGACTTCAGAACGTATATCAAGCCAGTCATGAACCGGATTTTTTCTGCGCTTCGCGGCGAAGGGGTTCCGCTTATACTATATGGAACGGGAGCCCGTCATCTTCTTCTCGAATGGAATGATCTGCCGATCGATGTCATCGGTCTTGATTGGAGGACATCTCCAAGAGAAGCAAGACAGATGGGGATCACGAAATCGCTGCAGGGTAACTTGGATCCATCAATTCTATTGGCCCCATGGAAGGTTATTGAAGAGAAAGCGAAGCGGATCCTTGACGAGGGAATGGAAGAGCCAGGGTTCATTTTTAATGTGGGAAAAGGGATATTTCCACAGGTACAAGTCGAGACCCTTCAGCGTTTAACAGCATTTATACATGATTATTCTTCTAAAAAACTGGGGTGACCATTTTGGGAAAACGAAAAGTAGGACTGCTTGTCATGGCTTACGGAACTCCGGGAAGCCTTGATGAAGTAGAGCCGTATTATACACATATCAGACACGGAAGAAAGCCTTCGGAAGAGCAGCTGCAGGATTTAACACACCGTTATGAAATGATCGGCGGGATCTCTCCTCTAGCGAAGATTACCGAAGAACAGGCATTAAGGCTAGAAGAGATGATGAACAGCCGTCATGAAGACATTGAGTTTAAAAGTTATTTAGGGTTAAAACATATTGACCCATATATTGAAGATGCCGTTAAACAAATGAAGGAAGATGGGATTACGGAAGCAGTATCCGTTGTTCTTGCACCTCATTACTCTACGTTCAGTGTAAAATCTTACAACTCCAGAGCGGCTGAGCAAGCGGAAAATCTTGGAGGCATTCAAATTACCTCTATTGATCAATGGTATGACAATCCCAAATTTATTGATTATTGGGTGAATGAACTCAATAAGATAATGGATGGGATCCCATCCGGAGAAAAGGAAAAGACTGTCGTGATTTTCTCGGCACACAGCCTGCCCGAACGAATTTTGCAGATGGGAGATCCTTATCCGGATCAGCTGAAGGAAACGGCAGATCTTATTGCTTCCAAAGCCGGTATCCCTCACTATACGATCGGCTGGCAAAGCGCAGGTAATACGCCCGAACCTTGGATCGGGCCGGATGTGCAGGATTTAACAAGAGATTTGTATAAAGAGCACGGCTATACGTCCTACGTCTATTGCCCGGTTGGATTTATCGCAGACCACTTGGAAGTGCTGTTTGATAATGACTATGAATGCAAGGTAGTAACGGAAGAACTTGGCGTAAACTATTATCGTCCAGCCATGCCGAATGCGAAAGACACATTTATCGATGCACTTGCTGATGTTGTTTCAGAAGCCTTAACTCAAAAAGGAAAGTGATAATGATGCCTCAACGGAAGCATGTTGTAATCATCGGCGGTGGGATAACAGGATTGACCGCCGCTTTTTACTTGCATAAAGAAGCGAAGGAAAAGAACCTTCCGATCACCTATACGCTCATTGAAGCATCCGATCGTCTTGGGGGGAAGATAAAAACCATTCATCGGGATGGTTTTGTGATTGAACGCGGACCGGATTCTTATTTAGGGCGAAAGCAGAGCCTGACGAAGCTAATTGAAGAAGCCGGCCTCTTAGGTCAGCTCGTTTCAAACGAAACAGGTCAGGCGTACGTCATGTCTGGAGGCAAACTGCATCCGATCCCTGAAGGTGCAGTAATGGGGGTTCCGACTAAGGTAGGTCCGTTCATTAAAACCAAATTATTTTCCAAAGCAGGAAAAGCAAGAGCCGCAATGGACCTTGTACTGCCTCGCCGTGATGGAGCAGATCAGGATATCTCTGTCGGCCATTTTTTTCGCAGAAGGCTCGGCGACCAGGTTGTTGAAAACTTGATCGAGCCCTTGCTGTCTGGAATTTATGCGGGGGACATCGACCGGCTGAGCCTGCAATCCACGTTCCCGCAGTTTCAGGATGTGGAAAGAAAATCAAGAAGCTTGATCCTCGGTATGAAGCAGAAAATCCCTAAGCCTGAACGGCCGGGGACATACGGCAAAAAGAAACAAGGGCAGTTCTTAACCCTTTCCTCCGGCCTCGAATCCCTTGTTGAAAGACTTGAGGAGCTTCTGGAGGAGAAGAGCATCTGGAAAAACAAAAAGGTCTCAGGCATCCATAGAGAAGACACTGGCAGATACCGGGTTGAACTGGAAGATGGCACGAATACACATGGCGATTCGGTGATATTGGCTTCTCCTTATTCAGTAGCCAAGCAGCTGCTGCCTGAAACCGTAAGAGTGGAAGAGTTTCATTCCACGCCATCTACTTCAGTCGCTACGATCGCTATGGCTTTTCCAGCGTCCGCCCTAAAAAATGATATTAATGGCACCGGTTTTGTCATTTCGAGACAAGAACCTACCACCATCACCGCCTGCACGTGGACACACCGTAAATGGCCGCATACAACACCTGGAGGAAAGGTATTGATCCGCTGTTATGTCGGCAGGGCGAACAATCAGGATATCGTTTTTGAGTCGGATGAAACGATTTTAAAAGCTGTGATGAATGATTTGAATAAAATCATGGATATTACCTCTGAACCTGAATTTTATTATGTTTCCCGCTGGATTCAATCCATGCCTCAATATGAGGTTAACCACAAACAACGGTGGCAAAAACTGCAGGACAACCTTTCAGCCTATTATCCGGGTGTTTATGCGGCTGGTGCTTCCTATGAAGGGGTAGGACTTCCGGATTGTGCAGCTTCAGCTCAAAAGGCAGTTAACCATATCATTGAAAGCATGCGATAGGCCCATGGAACCTATCGCTCTTTTTTATGCTCAAGAGCTCCAGCGTCGGTCACCCCTAAACGGCCGTTTCAGCTTTTAAAAATATAGGAATAATGTAGTTATACTTGTTTTTTGCAGGGACCTGCTGAAAGGACTTAATAGTGATGAAATACTTTTTACAGCCGCTTTTTGTGAATATAGCTGTTATCTATTCTTTAACCTATATTGGCAATACAATCGCTCCTTTCTTAATGAATCGAAAGATGACGCTAAAGGCGAAGCTTCTGTATGGCGGGATTGCCGGTGTGTGTGCTTTGTTCTGTATGGCGTATCCGATCGAAACGCTGAGGGACTCTTTTTTTGACCTGAGAAATGTTCCAATTGTGGTGGTGACACTGTACGCAGGATGGCTGCCTGGGGCGATTTGCACAATAGTCGTTTCCGTTGCCAGGCTTTTGCTCGGCGGCCAGTTTGCAGTTATTGGCGTTGTGCTTGCTTTAGTTGCGTATATCATCGGAGCGGCATACAAAGGTTTTTTTAGCGGAGATAAGAAAAAATGGAGAGCGGCGATCGTTCTGGGAGCCGTATACACGATCATTTATATGATGATCATTCATTATGAGATGGACTTTCTTCCAGGAGATTTTTATTTGGTTTATTTCATCTGCTTTCATGTTTCCTTCTTTTCTACCATTTTGCTGATCGAGAGGCTGGCCGCGATCAATATGAGACTGGAAGAAACCGCGTACCTCGACAAACTTTCTGTCGTCGGGCAGATGGCGGCAGCGATTGCGCACGAGGTGAGGAACCCGCTGACTACCGTACGGGGGCTTATTCAGTTTTTGGCGAAAGATACGGAAGATAAGAAGCTGGAAGAGTTTGCACCTCTTATCCTGGATGAACTAGACCGTACCAATAAAATCATCACCGATTATTTAACCTTGGTGAAGCCTGGCAAGCCCAATCTAAAGAATTTAAATCTGAATGTGTTGATCCATGATACTCTCTCTTTGCTGAGGCCGTACGGATACCTGCATAATACAGCCATCCTGTTTAAAGAAACAGGTGAGAATGAACAAATTGTTGCCGATGAGCAGCATGTAAAACAATGCCTGATCAACATAATTAAAAATGCGATTGAATCTACGGAAGGCAAAGAAGGCTTGATTACCATCTATAAACATTCGATTTCCAAAAATTCTATCACCCTTGCGATTGAGGACAATGGAAAAGGGATGTCTGAGCAAGAACTTCAGCAGATCGGGCTTCCTTTTTATACGACGAAGACTAAAGGCACAGGTTTGGGTACAATGATTATTAGCAGGCTCATCCGGGACATTGGAGGGAGTGTGCGGTATGAGAGCCGACCGGAGAAAGGGACGAAGGCTTTGCTGTCCTTGCCTCTAAAATCTTCCTAACGGTCTTGTGTGAATGGCAATAACATGGTAAAGTTTGAAATTGACCAGATATTAAAATTGGTCAATGAAAGGAAATGAGTCCATGATTGATCGAAAACAAAATATTATTGAAGCTGCAGCGAAATCATTTTCGCTGTTTGGATATAAGGCCACCACTATGGATCAAGTAGCTAAGATTGCCAACGTGGGTAAAGGGACGATCTATACTTTTTTTGAAAATAAAGAAGAACTGTTCAAAGAGATTGTAGCTGATCTTGTCAAGCAGATCCGGCATGTAGCCAATGATGCCATTAAGGAAGACCGTGCGTTTCACCAGAACCTTCATTTCGCCTTGTATGGTGTGCTGGACTTCAGAAAGTCCCACCAGCTGGCCATCAAGATTGCACAGGAAGGAAAGGAGCTGAACACACCTGCTGTAAAGGAAGCAAGTGACATGCTTGAGAAAGCCGTCCTTACCTTTATTAAGCAAGAGTTGGGGAAGGCGATCGATAAAGGTGAGATTAAGAATTGCAATACAGAAATTACTTCTTATGTCATGCTGAAGATGTATGTTTCTCTCGTTTTTGACTGGGAGCAGGAACATGAGCCCCTCAGCAAGGAAGAAATTGCTGATATTTTTGAAAAAATGCTGATCACAGGGCTTAAGAAGTAACAGTTGTAAAGCTCCGCCATTCATGGTATTTTTGTAAATGACTAAATTTTAATTTTAGTCATTTTTCATGTGATCTCTCTGTAGATCTCTCTTTTTTTTTAATTAAAATGACCAATTGACTAAAATAGTCATATCGTATGAAAAGATAGGAATGGGTGATATGCAAATGATAAGGAAACAATTTGGGGCGGTTCTCCGAAATCCAAAAGCACTGATACCGATTGCAGCGATACTGTTTATTCCAATCCTGTACAGCGGCATCTACTTATGGGCTTTCTGGGATCCATACTCACATACAGATAAACTGCCTGTTGCTGTAGTAAACGAGGATAGGGGAGCGAAGCTTGAAGGAGAAAGGCTGCAGATCGGTGATGATTTAGTAAAAGAACTGAAGGATAATCAAGACTTCGATTGGAAGTTTGTCAATACGGCTAAAGCTGAAAAAGGTTTAAAGAACAATCAATATTATGCAGTGATCGAGGTTCCGGAAAACTTTTCAGAAAAAGCAAAGACTGCAATGGATCCTCATCCAGAAAAGCTTCAGTTAAAATACAAAATAAATTCTGGATACAACTATCTCGCCTCCCAAATCGGCAAGAAGGGGGTAGAACAGCTTGAACATAAGCTCTCAAATGAAATTTCTAAAACGTATACCGGTCTCATTTTCGATAAAATTGGTGAGATGGGTGATGGATATAAAAAAGCATCAGATGGTGCAGGTAAATTAGCCGAAGGTTCATCGAAGGCTTCTGGCGGTTCGCACGATCTTGTTAAAGGCACTGAAACATTCTCAAACAAAACGAAAGATCTTCACAGCGGATTAGGCCGGCTGGCAGGAGGATCATCAAAGCTGTCTGAAGGCTTGAAGCAATCAGAAGATGGAGCGGGTAAACTCTATACTGGAATGAAAGAAAAATCGCCAGAAATCGACCAGCTCAGCAATGGGGCAAACAGCCTTGAAAAGGGCCTGAACAGTCTCTCCAACGGACTGCATCAGCTTGATCAAAAGGGAAGCGAGATTATATCCGGACAACAACAGCTGTCTAAAGGTGTTAATGACTTGAAAAAGGGAGCGGCCGACGCCTATTCAGGATCAGCTGTACTCCAAAACAAAGGAAAAGATCTGGAGCACGGTGCCAATGACCTTAAGGATGGAGCGTCCCGCTTGTCTGCAGGGATGACATCTTTAAAAGACGGTGCTGACGAAACGGCAGCTGGAGCAAAAACCCTAAACGAAGGACTTGCTGCTCTTAAAGCGGAAATGGAGAAAAATCCTGAACTGCCAAAAGCGGTCATTCTTGCAAAAATTGCAGCCCTAGAAAAAGGAAGCAAGCAAGTAAGCGGCGGGACTCAAGAAGTAGCCGATGGAGCAGCCCCTATAAAAGTCGGTGCTGATGATCTCTCTGCTGGAGCCGACAAATTATCAGCAGGGCAAGAAATGTTTCAAAAGGGTGTAGAGGCACTGCATGCGGGACAGAAAAAACTGGTGGATGGCACGGATCAGCTGGCTGCCGGATCGCAAAAGCTGCTTGATGGAACAAAAATGTTCATGTCCAAGATGGGTGAAGCCAAATCTGGAGCTGATCAATTAGCTGACGGTTCTGCCAAATTGTCGGCAGGTACTGCAGGCTTGTCTCAGGGCTGGTCAGGGCTTGTCGATAATGTCGGCAAACTCAGCGAAGGCCAGACGAAACTCGCAAAAGGGAGCATCGACCTTACGAATGGGCTGCAAAGTGCAAGAGAGGGCTCAGGCAAGCTGAGTGATGGAGCCCGCCAGCTGAACGAAGGGGCAGGTAAACTGGCTTCCGGTGTGGATTCTCTTAAATCCGGCAATAAGAAATTGGCTGGAGAATTGAACAGTGCCGCAGATCAGGCACAAAAAGCAAAAGCAACGGATGATGAAGTAAATATGATTTCCAATCCAGTAAACACATTGAATGCCAGCACGGTTAAGGATATGACTTACGGAACAGGGCTTGCGCCATACTTTTTATCTCTTGGATTGTTTGTTGGTGCACTCATGCTGACCATCGTGTTTCCGCTGGTGGAACCCGCGGTGAAACCGAACAATGCATTCAGCTGGTTCTTCAGTAAATATGCTTTTATGGCGGTAACGGGGATCTTTCAGGCTCTTATTGCTGACCTGATTCTGCTTAAAGGACTTGACCTTGAAGTTCAGAGCACGGGCGGATTTGTTCTATTCAGCATTATTATCAGTCTAGCCTTTATGGCCATTATTCAGTTCCTTGTCACAACGATGGGGAACCCCGGCCGTTATATTGTTATCCTCATGCTTATTTTCCAATTAACATCGAGCGGAGGAACATTCCCGACAGAGATGATCCCGTCTTCCCTGCAAAAAGTGCACTTCTTTATGCCGATGTCTTATTCTATCGCAGGGCTGCGAGCTGTTATAACAACAGGAGATTACAGCCTTATGTGGAAGAACGCCATCGTGCTTGGGTACTTTATGGTTCCGATGCTCGCAGCATCACTGCTGTTTTTCACGGTTAAAATGAAGAAGTTCAGAAATGATGAGCCTAGTGCGGGTGCTATTTAACATTAAGGCGAACTTGCAGGAAAATCAGCGAAAAAGACATGTCAGAAATGAACGCAAAAGCAGGCATTATAAGAAAGAACTTAGAGACGTTGCAAGGGATTTCCTTAAAGACAGAAGGTTGATCAAATAAAAGCGCCATAAAAAAAGCCTGGCATCGCCAGGCTTTTTTTCTATGGAGTAATGTCCAGCTTCAGCGCCCAAGGCTGAAAACGAACTTCAGTTTTCAGCATAGGCCCTCGATAGATTGAAAAATAAGATCCTCTTTTCATCATTAGTCGGCTTCACTCTTACTCCACAACACAAAAAGCGTGTTGCAGTGTAAAAGCTCCGGCGCTTGTCGGGCCTCAGCGTGGCGCTTGCGCTTTTCTTATAAAACTTTGCTTAAAAACGATTTTGTCCGCTCATGCTTAGGATTTCCGAATAATTCGGATGGAATGTTCTCTTCGACGATATATCCGCCGTCCATGAAGATCACACGGTCACCGACCTCGCGGGCAAAGCCCATTTCATGGGTAACTACGACCATCGTCATTCCTTCCTTCGCGAGCTGTTTCATAACTTCAAGAACTTCTCCCACCATTTCGGGATCCAGTGCTGAAGTGGGTTCGTCAAACAGCATGATTTTAGGATCCATAGCCAGTGCGCGGGCAATGGCTACACGCTGCTTTTGTCCGCCGGATAATTGTCCGGGATAGCTGTCTGCTTTGTCTTTCAAGCCAACTTTGGATAGAAGGGCGAGCGCTTTTTCTTTAGCTTTGGCAGGTTCCATTCCCCGTACTTTAATCGGTCCAAGTGTGACGTTCTCCAAAACCGATTTATGAGGGAAGAGGTTGAACTGCTGAAACACCATGCCGACATCCTGGCGCACGACGTTAATGTTCACTTTCGGATCTACAAGATTGTAGCCGTTAACGATCACTTCTCCGCCTGTAATATCCTCAAGTTTATTTAAACAGCGGAGAAACGTGCTTTTCCCTGAACCTGACGGGCCGATCACACAGACCACTTCCCGTTCCTTGATTTCAGAGTTGATATCTTTTAATACTTCTAAATCCCCAAAGGATTTTTTTAAGTTTCGTACTTTAATCATTGAGAATACGTTCCCCCTATTCACACAATCTCTTTATCGTTTTCCTGATGTTAACTCGATTATACCTTTTGAAAGGAGAGAATGCGATGAATAAATGTTTTATTTAAAACTATAATAAAAATTTTTAGAAAACTTATTGACCGTATAGGAAGTTTAACCTATACTCAATCTATGAAACCGATTTCATGATTTCGATTTCATAGTGAGAAATGAAGGAGAAACGCAATGGCAACTATTCACGATGTAGCAAAGCTTGCCGGGTTATCGAGAACGACAGTCTCCAGAGTAATCAATCAGCATCCGTATGTTACGGATGAAAAGAAAAGACTCGTTATGAACGCGATGGAAGAATTAAATTATGTACCGAATTCTTCTGCCCGACGGTTAAGAAAACAGCAGACTGAAACCATTGCCGTTTATGTCCCAAGGATTACAAATCCCTTCTTCAGCCAAATGGTTGAGGTCATGGGAAACTATGCAGCCGAAAAAGGATACCAGCTGATTCTTTGCCAAACGAGCTATAGCCGAAACCAGGAGATCAATTATCTTGAGCTGTTGAAAACAAAGCAAGTAGACGGGCTGATCCTCACATCCATCGAGAACGAATGGAGTGACATTGAACCGTACATGAACTTTGGGCCGATTATGCTTTGTAATGAGTACAATGATGAAGCCAAGGTCCCGACCGTCTATTTAAACCAAATTGAAGGCGGTTACATAGGGACTCGCCACCTCATCGAGCAGGGCCATACAAAAATCGGCTACTGCTCAGGAGACAACACAGAATCTCGTGTAGCTTCTGACCGGTACAAAGGTTATAAAAAAGCATTAGCTGAGGCAGGCCTTCCACTCAACGAGAAGTGGTTCCTGACAAGCGCGTACAGCATTGAAGATGGCAAACGGATCTTCAAGGAAATAGCCAGCATGAAGGATCCGCCCACTGCAGTATTTACCGGCAGTGATGAAGTAGCAGCAGGGATCTGGAAGGAAGCGGTCAATCATCAATGGCGGGTGCCGGATGATTTGGCCATCATAGGTTTCGATGACCAGCCAGTTGCAGAATTAATCGGTTTGACGACGATTGAGCAGCCGATCGAGGAAATCGCAAAGCGGGCAATGGAACAAATGATTGAAACCATAGAAAAGAAACTGCCAAGCAAAAGAAAAGAAATTCAGCTTGATTTTAAATTGGTTAAACGGCGGTCTACCTGAATTTAAACCAGCGGCCCGCAAATTATATTAAAGGGGGATAACCTTGATGAACATCAAAAAGATCTCAAAGGTCATTACAACATCTCTTGCTCTTTCACTCGTTTTGTCTGCATGCAGTGACAACAAAGCAAGCACAGACGAAAAGGCAAAGGATTCCGGCAGCAAAGGGAAAAAAGTCGAGTTGATTTATGCCCGCGGTAAAGATGATACACATGCTACACAAAAGATGGTAGCAGCGTTCGAGAAGAAGTATCCGAACATCGATGTTAAATTCCGTGAGATGCCTGCTGACACAGGAAAACAGCATAATGCGTATGTAACAGCATTCAACGCGAAATCGGATGAGATCGACGTTTTTGATATGGATGTTGTATGGCCGGCAGAGTTTGCACAGGCAGGCTACGTTATGCCTCTGGACCGTTTCATCCAAAAAGATGGTGTAAAGCTGGACGAGTATAACGAAGGTGCATTAAGCGCTTCGAAGTTTAAAGGAAAACAATGGGCGCTTCCAAAGTTCATTGATGCCGGTATGCTTTTCTATCGTACTGACCTTGTAAAATCACCGCCTAAAACGTGGGATGATCTTTTAAAACAGGCGAAAGCAGATAAAGGGAAAGGCGGCACCAAGTTCGGATACTTGATGCAGGCGAAGCAATATGAAGGGCTTGTCTGTAATGCGGTTGAATTTATCGCTTCTTATGGCGGAGAGATCATCAATGAAAAGGGAGAAGTTGTAGTTGATTCTCCCGAAGCTGTAAAAGGAATCAAGAAGCTCGTGGAGGTTGCCTCTTCAGATGTGGTTCCGAAGAACGTAACAACATTTGCTGAGCCTGAATCACATACCGCTTTCATTAACGGTCAATCTGCTTTCATCCGTAACTGGCCGTATCAATTTGCTCTTGCTAATGATAAATCACAATCCAAAATCGTAGGTAAAGTAGGCGTGGCACCACTTCCAGCCGGTGATAAAGGGCCTGCTGCTGCACTTGGCGGATGGCAAGCGGGAATCAACAAGAACACCGATGTACCGAAAGAAGCTTGGTTGTTCCTGAAATTCATGGCGGGTGAAGAAGGACAGAAGATTGATGCGATCAACGGCGGACATGCTCCCACGATCAACAAATTGTTCGAAGATCCAGAGGTTCAAAAAGCAAACCCTTACTTTAAAGAAGAAGGATTTGTCAACGCCCTTAAATCAGCGGTTTCCCGTCCTGTAGCGCCGAACTACACAGAGATCTCTGATATCATTCAAATCCAGGTCTCTAAAGCAATCGCTAAAGAGATCACACCAGAACAAGCAGCGAAAAACATGCAAAAAGAAATTTCTGCAAAGCTTGATAAGTAATAGCTTGAACGATTAAATGCATAAGCCTTCATTTAAATGGGGGCTTATGCAAAATAATTAATGGTATCGATTCCAGAATGAGATGGATGGGCTGTATGCTTCGCCAGTCCATCGATGGCATTCGTAATGTAAGGAGTGGAAAAAGTGGAAGTTAAACTAAATCCAAAAAAACAGCCGAAACCGGTAAAGCCCTCTTCTGGCAACAAACGAAAAGCATCTGAAAGCAGATTGGGCTATATGCTTGTTGCTCCATCCTTGATATTAATTCTCCTTATCGCAGTCTGGCCTGTACTTCAATCTTTTTATTACAGCATGTTCGATCTCAGGCTAAATAATCCAACGAAATCCGAAGTAAACTTGAGCTATCATATTGATCTAGAGAAGTATTTGAACAGCTACCCATTTCTGATCACTACACTCGAAGACGAGGCAGGGAAAGCCACGGGTTCGGCGGCAGACACGCTGAACGGTTTGGTTAAGGAACTGAAGGATGTAGATGCTGGCATACAGAGTGATGCCGCCGTTAAGAAACAATATGATCAAGTTGATGATAAACTGACCAACATGGAGCCGGTAAGTGATGAACTAAGCTCGGTAAAGGTTGATAAAGCCGATGCGATGAAGCTTGATGAGACGCTTCATAAGGTTTCCGCAAAAGTTAAGGCGCTTAAGGGACTTGAAAATGAAGAGGATGCTCTCGGACTGTCTTCTTCCCTGAACGAAGCGGTAATCAAGCCTAACTTTATCGGATTGGACCATTACAAAAGCAATCTGACGGACAAGAGGATGTGGATGGCGATCTGGAACACGAGCGCGTTTACCATCATCTCTGTATTTATCGAACTGGTAATTGGACTTGCGATTGCTCTATTAATCAATAAAGCTTTCTTTGGAAGAGGCTTGGTCAGGGCGACGATCCTCATTCCATGGGCGATACCAACCGCCGTTTCCGCGAAGATGTGGCAGTTCCTCTACGATGGACAGAACGGGGTTGTTGCAAAGATTTTTGAAAAAGTCGGCCTCGTTGACAATGCGACCGATCTGCTGACAAGCAATATTGGAGCCATGTTCTCTATTATTTTTACAGATGTCTGGAAAACCACTCCTTATATGGCTTTATTGCTTCTAGCAGGCCTGCAGACGATTTCGTCTTCACTCTATGAGGCCGCCTCGATCGACGGAGCGACCAAATGGAAACAGTTCACGACCATTACACTGCCTTTGTTAAAATCCAGTATTCTGGTAGCGCTGCTGTTCCGTACACTTGATGCTTTCCGGGTATTTGACCTCGTCTATGTATTGACAGGGGGAGGGCCTGCCAACTCAACAGAAACGATATCAATTCTGGCGTACAAAAGGATGTTCGAACAGACCAATTTTGGGGATGGTTCAGCACTCTCAGTCATCGTCTTTGTCTGTGTTGCCGTCATTTCCATGATTTTCATCAAGTTTCTTGGCCGTGACCTGTTAAACGACAAGTAGGACAGTTACTGTAAAAAGGAGTGAGAATTCGTGAATAAAAAAGCAGGACCGTTGTTTTATATCTTTCTTGCCATCTTTGTATTTGTCGTAATGTTCCCGTTTTTATGGATGCTCGTCAGTTCGATCAAGCCGATTACAGAGCTGTTTGGGGATAAGGCGTTTACACCATTTACAAGCCATCCCACATTTGAAAACTATGTATCGGTATTCACTAACTATCCGTTTCTTAAATACTTATGGAACAGCTTCGTTGTTTCGGGTATTACAACCTTATATACCGTTTTAATCGCGTCATTTACCGCCTATGCCATCGCACGGCTGCAGTTTAAAGGGAAAACGGTAATTCTCGGGCTGGTGCTTTCGGTATCCATGTTCCCGCAGATCGCTACCATCTCACCGATCTATATTCTATTGAAAAATATCGGGTTGACCAACAGTTACTTGGGACTGATCATTCCTTACACAACGGTTACGCTTCCGCTGTCCATCTGGATTCTGGTCACATTCTTCCGCAAGATCCCGTTTGATCTGGAAGAAGCAGCAAAGATGGACGGAGCAAGCTTGATGCAGACGTATTGGAAAGTCATCCTGCCGCTGGCTGTGCCAGGAATCTTTACGACCGCAATTCTCGTATTTATTGCGGCATGGAATGAATTCCTGTTCGCCTTAACGATTAACACCGATGATAAATTGAAAACCGTTCCGGTCGGTATTGCGATGTTTGAAGGACAGTTCACCGTGCCTTGGGGCGACATCACAGCAGCAACGGTTATTGTGACGATTCCTCTCGTAATCATGGTTCTGCTGTTCCAGCGAAGGATTGTTTCGGGTCTTACATCCGGAGCCGTAAAAGAATAGTAGATAAGCTTTTCGTTTTTAGGTGCCTGGCACCCGTTTTTGACAGATGTCAAAAAGCGGTGCCTGGCACCTTTTAAGGTTATACTAGAACAAAACAGACAAGGAAGTGAATCAAGTGAAGCTAACGGTAATTGGGTTTTGGGGCGGTTATCCGGGAAAGGGAGAAGCCACTTCGGGTTATCTTCTCCAGCATGGGGGTTTTAATCTGCTGATCGACTGCGGGAGCGGTGTTTTGTCCGGCTTGCAGAATTATGTAGGGGTTGAGGAATTGGATGCTGTAATCCTGTCTCACTATCACCATGATCATGTGGCCGATATCGGTGTTCTGCAGTATGGCCGTCTCGTTCAGTCCTTTTTACAAAAGGGTGTGTCAACACTGCCCGTTTATGGTCACACAGAAGACCAAAAAGGGTTTCAGAGTTTAACCTATCGCTCCGCAACGTTTGGTAAAGCCTATTTTCCGGAACAGCTGCTGCAGATTGGTCCGTTTCACATCTCCTTTATGGCGACAAAGCACCCCGCGCCATGTTATGCGATGAGAATCACAGATGGAAGCAAAACCTTCGTCTATACAGCAGATTCTGCTTATCTTTCTGACTTTGTTCACTTCAGTAAAGGTGCAGATCTGCTCATTTCAGAATGCAATTTTTACAGCGACCAGGATGGAAGCGGACCGGGGCATATGAACTCTCATGATGCGGCAAACATTGCAGCCCAAGCGGAAATTCCTCATCTCCTGCTCACACATCTGCCGCATTTCGGCGAGCATAGACAGCTCATCTGGCAAGCGGCAGAAAGGTACTCGGGTAAAGTGGAAACCGCGCGTACCGGATGGACGTGGGGAGAGTAAGTATTTTCCATTATTTGTTATGTGTTGAGAAGACTGGCAGCTTGCTATTCTTCTAAAAGAGTTGTATAACGAAAAAGGAGAAATTATTTCTAACAGAGCAGTGAAGGAGAATAAGCGATGCTGTTTATTGATAACCGTAATATTACGGATCCAAGGATAAACCTTGCCATTGAGGAATACGCTTTAAAAAACCTGGATATTAACGAAACGTATCTTTTATTTTATATTAATGAGCCTTCCATCATCATTGGGAAGAACCAGAACACAGTAGAAGAGATCAATGCCGATTATGTGCGTGAGCACGGCATCCATGTCGTCCGCCGTCTTTCCGGTGGGGGAGCGGTATATCATGATACCGGCAACTTGAACTTCAGTTTTATTACGAAAGATGACGGCAATTCTTTTCATGATTTTAAAAGGTTTACGGACCCTGTCGTCAAGGCGCTCAACAAGCTTGGTGTCCATGCGGAGCTTAGCGGAAGGAACGATATTCTCGTCGATGGGAAGAAGATTTCAGGAAATGCGATGTTTACGACCAGAGGCAGAATGTTTAGCCATGGTACACTGATGTTTGATTCTGAAATTGAAAATGTTGTGTCTGCACTTAATGTAAAATTGGACAAGATTCAATCAAAAGGCATCAAATCGATTCGCAGCCGGGTTACCAACATTAAAGAGCATATGAATAAAGAGATGACGATGGAGGAATTCGAGCAGATCCTTCTTTCCTATTTGTTCGAAGAATTTGAGGAAATCCCGCGCTATGAACTGACCGAGGTAGACTGGGAACAAATCAATAAGATATCTGAAGAAAGGTACCGCAATTGGGATTGGAACTATGGCAACTCTCCAAAATCCAATGTGGAGCTGTCCAACCGTTTTGCTGGAGGATCAGTGGATGTAAAGCTTCAGATCGAAAAAGGCATCATTCGCGAATGTAAAATTTACGGTGATTTCTTTGGGGTAGGCGATGTAAGTGACATTGAACAACGGCTCATAGGGACCCGCTATGACAGAGGAGAGCTCGAAAAAGCGCTGGAGGACGCAGACATGCGTCATTATTTCGGAAATGTAACGAGAGAAGAATTTTTGGACTTGCTCTATTGAATAAATTGCTGTGCGAGTCGGCTTAAAAGACAGCTTTGGCATAAGCCACAGCTGTCTTTTTTTTTGCCCATGCTCCATTTGACAGAATAGTTGTAAAACGATAAGATTTAGTAAATAGTATTACATATATAATTTAAACGAAAATAAAACGTCATACTGAACGGCTGAAAATGAAAGGGCTTTCATACTAAAAAAGAGGTGAATGAAGTTGATTTTTAATCGGGAAATGGAATGCATGGAACGAGAGGAAAAGCAGGAACTTCAATTATCAAGACTAAAGAAAACGATTGAAAAGGTATATGAAAGGGTTCCTTTTTACCGAAAAGCATTTGCAGAGAAAGGGATATCACCCGAGGAGATTCATTCACTGGAGGATATAAAAAAATTGCCGTTCACCGTAAAAAAGGATCTTAGGGATCATTACCCCTTTGGCCTTTTTGCTGTGGAGACAAAAGAGCTTACGCGCGTTCACGCTTCTTCGGGGACGAGCGGCAAGCCTACTGTTGTTGGTTATACCGCTAAGGATATTGAAAACTGGAGCGAAATGGTGGCAAGGTGTATCGCGATCGGAGGAGGAGAGCCGGGCAAATTTCTTCATAACGCCTACGGATACGGACTGTTTACCGGAGGGCTTGGCCTTCATTTCGGTTCTGAACGGCTTGGGATGGTGACGGTGCCGGTTTCCGGCGGCAACACAGAACGCCAAATCTTACTCATTGAAGATTTTGAGCCGGAAGTGATATGCGGTACTCCGTCCTATATCCTCACCATCGCAGAAAGAATGGAGAAAATGGGGAAAGATCCCCGATCGACTTCATTAAAATACGGCATCTTTGGAGCTGAGCCATGGTCAGAGGAAATGCGTGCGGCGCTAGAGGATAAGCTGAATATCAAAGCGATGGACATCTATGGGCTAAGTGAAGTAATGGGGCCAGGTGTAGCTATGGAGTGCCATGAAGCACAGGATGGACTGCACATTATGGATGACCATTTTCTTGTGGAGGTGATCGATCCTGAAACCCTTGAACCGGTTGCTGAAGGAGAAACGGGAGAACTGGTGTTTACAAGTTTAACGAAGGAAGCTTTTCCGGTCATTAGATATCGAACCGGTGATATTGCTTCTCTTCAAACAGAGAAATGCGCATGTGGGCGTACCTCCGTCCGGATGTCTCGGGTTAAAGGCCGGATTGATGATATGCTCATTATCCGCGGAGTGAATGTTTTCCCTTCCGAAATTGAAAATTGTCTTCTGAAAGCAGCGGATCTTGTACCTCATTATCAGCTTCATGTACATTCAGAGGGGCTGAAAGAAAATGTTCACCTGCACGTTGAAATCACTGAGGATTGTTTCACACGCATGGAACAAAATCTTGACCATGAGAAATTGGAACAGCTCAAAGAACGGGTTAAACACGCGGTTAAAAGCAGCTGTCTTGTAAATCTCGAGATCCATCTGCTTCCGCCAGGCTCCATTCCAAGGTCTGAAGGGAAGGCGGTTCGTGTGATCAGACATAAAACCGCTCAATTAGGTGTTTAGCTGGTTGTTATTTATATGACGATAATTTATAATAACGGTAAATAAACGTAATATAATTAGGAGGGGCTAATTGTGCAGGCAGGTCTTAGCTTTGAACAGTTAACGAACGATGAAAAGCACCAGCACTTTATGGATCGGATCAACCGCGGCGAAAAGATTGAAGCCGATGATTGGATGCCGGATGATTATAGAACAAGTTTGATCAGACTCATTTCCATGCACGGCATTTCAGAAATAATGGGAGCGCTTCCAGAAAAGGAGTGGGTGCCAAAAGCACCGTCACTTCACCGTAAATTGGCCATTATGGCAAAAGTTCAGGATGAGATGGGGCACGGACAGCTGCTGCTTCGTGTAGCAGAAGACCTGATGGCCCCGCTCGGGAAAACAAGAGAAGACATCATGCAGGACCTGTTCTCCGGCCGGCTGAAATTCCATAATGTTTTTCACATGGAAGCTCCGACGTGGGGGGATGCAGGAATGATAGCTTGGCTCGTGGATGGGGCTGCCATCATTTCACAAAGCATGATGCTTGACTCATCCTACGGCCCATACGCCAGAGCATTAAAACGCATCTGCGCTGAGGAAGTTTTCCATGCACAGCACGGAGAGAGCATTATTCTCGCTCTTGCTGAAGGCACACCTGAACAGCGTGCATTGCTGCAGGACTCCCTGAACCGATGGTGGAAATCACTGATCATGTTCTTTGGACCAAAATCTGCAAAGGAAACCGGCAACTCTAATGCAGACAAAAACATTATGTATAAAATCCGGACGAAAACCAATGAGGATCTTCGCCAGGAGTTCTTCACCAAATATATTCCGCGAATCTGGGCGCTCGGGCTCACCATTCCGGATGAAACGATACATTTTGACGAGGAAACAAGGATGTGGGTGTATGAGGACGTGGATTGGAAGGAATTTAAGCAGATCGTTTCCGGAAACGGCCCTCGTTCACAGGATCGTTTGGATTTGAGAAGGCGGTCCTACGATAGCAATGGATGGGTGCGTGATGCACTGGCTGCCCAAAAGGCGATCTAGAACGGAGGAGAGTGGATAAATCATGGGCGAAAAAGGAAATCAATTCTACAACGTGTATGAAGTTTTCAGCAAGAAGACGGATAAAGCTCCGTTTCAGCATCAGTTCAGCCTTCTGGCGCCGAACGCTGATATGGCTCTTGTCATGGCAAAGGAAAATTTTTTTCGCAGGGAGCCAGTGGCTGATATCTGGGTCGTCAAACGGGAGAACATCCGCGGATTATCGCAAGGAGAGAGGGAGATGCTCAAGAAGCTCGATAAAGATTATAGGGAAACCAAAGGATACGGCTACCTGAAGAAAAAATGGCGTGATTACAACCAGGAGCAGTTTACAGAAAAGCACATCATGGGCGGAAGGGAAGAGAGCCGATGAACACTGAATCAATGCATCAACAGGAAAGAACAGAACTGAAAGAACTGATCTATCAGCTGGCAGATGATGATTTTATCCTCGCGTACAGAGGATCGGAATGGCTCGGGCTCGCCCCGCATATCGAAGAAGACGTGGCTTTTTCTTCCATCAACCAGGACATGATGGGGCATGCTTCTATGTACTATCATCTCCTCGAGGATCTTGGGGAAGGGGATGCGGACCGCATTGCACATCTTAGAAAGCCGGAGGAATTCCGCAATGCCATCCTTCTCGAAATGGTGAACGGAAGAGGAACCTATCTTGATAAACCGGACTATGACTGGGCATTTGCTGTAGTAAGAAATTACTTTTATGCGATCCATAAACAAGTTCGTCTGGAGTCACTGAGGGTTTCTTCATATGAACCACTGGCAAATGCAGCAAAGAAGATCATGATGGAGCAATATTACCACTTGATGCACTGGGAAATTTGGTTTAAACAGCTGGTAACGAGCACAGATGATGCGAGGCAGCGCATGCTCGCTGCCGTGGATAAAGTATGGAAGGAATTTGGCGGGGTCCTGACCCTCGGTCCTTCCTATGGAGAATTTGTAAAAGCCGGATTGATTGAAGATGAACCGCTGCTGAAAAAACGCTGGCTGAACAGGATCGAGAAGGTGTTTCAGGAAACCGGAATCGAGCTTGCCGGAGAACCGGCGATCGAGAGCGGGAACGGCCGTAAAGGCGAGCATACTGCGGATCTTGCGGAAGCTTTGGCCACTCTATCCGAAGTTTATGCGACCAACCCGGCATCCGGCTGGTAAAAGAAAGGCGGGACCGGAAAGGAGAGACAGCATGGTCACACAGCCTATGAATCTCAAGGATAAAGTGTTATTAGCGCTAAAAGAGGTGAAAGACCCCGAGATGGATTCAGTCAGTATATTGGACCTTGGAATGATTGAAGACATTGAGGAAAGCGAAGGCTCTGTACTTATTAAGGCGCTGCCTACGTTTGTCGGCTGTCCGGCCCTTCCGATCATTGAAAGGGATATCAAACGGGCTGCCAGTGCGGTAGAAGGTGTGAAAAATGTGGTAGTGGAGTTTGTGTATAAACCAGCCTGGACGACGGACAGGATTACTGATGAAGGAAAAAAGAGATTAAAAGAGTTTGGAATCGCTCCTCCCCCGGCAAACCATGTGATGGGGGAACCTTGGAGCATCGATTGTCCTTACTGCGGATCAGCCTATGTAACCATGGAAAATTTATTTGGGCCGACCGCCTGCCGCAGCATCCTGTATTGCAAGTCTTGCAAAAATCCATTCGAAGCGATGAAGCCAGTAGCCGATATGAACTGAAAGAAAAAGGGGAAAAAGACAGTTTTATAGAAAAGGTTTAATGCAGCCTCAATACGGCGAACCACCAAATAAACAGTCGAAAGGAAGATACTGATGGTAAAATTGATCGCACTTTATAAAACTCCGGAGAACAAGGAAAGTTTTGATGACCATTATTTCGGCACACATACAGAAGTAACGAAAAAGATTCCAGGGCTTCGCAAAATGGAGGTCACAAAGATTGTAGGTTCACCGATGGGAGAAAGCAAATATTACTTGCTCTGTGAAATGTACTATGACGATCATGAGTCGTTGAAAGCAGGCATGAAATCCGCTGAAGGAAAAGCTTCCGGAAAAGATTTGATGTCCTTTGCCGGTGAGCTTGTCACTTTGATGATCGGTGAGGAAGTGAATGAGTAAATTTACAACGATAACGGCAAAAGTTGAAGAAGACGGCATTGCACTGATTGAGCTCAACCGCCCTAAAGTGCTGAATGCCATAAACCGAAGTATGGTATCTGAGCTTCTGTCTGCTTTTGAGCAATTTGACCGTGATGGCCGAGTGAAAGCCATCGTTCTTACCGGAAACAACCGTGCATTTGCGGCCGGGGCTGATATCGATGAGATGATGAATGACGACGCCATCACGCTTGAACTGCTTAACCAGTTTAAGGACTGGGATCAGCTGCACACCATTAAAAAACCGATCATCGGCGCAGTAAGCGGATATTGTTTCGGTGGCGGATTTGAGCTTGCCCTGTGCTGTGACATCCTTTTCGCATCCGAAAAAGCGCAGTTCGGTTTTCCGGAAATCAAGCTTGGCGTGATGCCTGGCGCAGGAGGAACTGTGAAGCTGACCAAGCTTATGGGTCAGAAGAAGGCTCTGGAATGGCTGTGGCTCGGTGAACCGATGTCTGCGAAGGAAGCACATCAGCACGGGGTGATCAATAGGGTAGTAGCTCCTGAACTCGTGTTGGAAGAAGCTGTGAAATTCGCACGAACCATCGCCTCAAAAGCGCCGCTCTCCTTAAGATTGATTAAAGAGACGGTCTACAAAGCGGTTGATGATTCGGTTCTTGACGGCATGCAGTTTGAAAGGAAAAACTTCTACCTGCTGTTTTCATCTGAAGACCAAAAAGAAGGCATGAAAGCTTTTGCTGAGAAACGGCGGGCTAATTTCAAAGGCAAATAAGGAGGGATACCGATGTTTGAAACGATCATGTACGAAACAAGAGCCGGAGTGGCATGGATTACACTGAACAGGCCTGAAAAGCTCAATGCGTTCACAAGTGTGATGCACAAAGAGATGCTTTCCGCTTTAAAAATGGCTGGCAAAGATGAAGAAGTCCGTGCTGTCGTCATCACCGGCGCAGGGCGAGCGTTCTGCTCCGGACAGGACCTTGGGGGAAGTGAAAACCCGGATTACGGTGAAGTTCTCCGCCAAGGCTATAATCCAATGGTGCAGGCACTTGTTTCCATTGAGAAGCCGGTCATCGCAGCTGTAAACGGAGTGGCGGCAGGTGCCGGAATGAGCCTGGCACTTGCATGTGATTTCAGGGTGGCTTCTGATAAAGCCAGCTTTATTGAAGCATTCATCCATGTAGGCCTGGTACCGGACTCCGGCAACCTGTATTTCCTGCCTAGGCTGGTAGGACATGCCAAGGCGATGGAACTTGCTGTTTTAGGTGAGAAGGTTACTGCTGAACAGGCAAAGGAATTCGGCCTTGTTACTAAGGTTGTTTCCGATGCAACGTTCGTTCAGGAAGTGGAGACGTTTGCGGTTCGGCTGGCCAACATGCCGACGAAGGCGATCGGTTTGATCAAACGTTATATGAATAAAAGCTGGGAGAGCGATCTGACAGAAGTTTTGGAATACGAGGCGCTTGCTCAGAAAACCGCTGGGGGCACAGTGGATCATAAAGAAGGGGTCACAGCCTTTATGGAGAAACGAAAGCCCGTTTTTACAGGAAAATGATTCAATAAGTGGCTTTATAAGCTTATATGTATATAAAAGCGGGCTGCAGCAAGGCTCGCTTTTTGCCGACATTCAGGGAACGCAGAGGAGGAGAACCATTGATGCAGTCCATCGTTGTTATCGGATCAGGAGTAATGGGAAGGGGGATTGCCTACTGTGCAGCGGCAGGCGGTTTCCACGTACAGCTTGTGGACGTACAGGAGAAAGCTTTAAAAAATGCTGAAGCCGAAATAGAATCCATTTTTTCGAAAGGGGTTGCCAGAGGAAAGATAACGGCAGAAGAAGCAGAAGCAGCGAAACAGCGGCTCTTTTACTCAGGCAATATGTCAGAAGCCGCAAGAGGTGCGGATCTGATCATTGAAGCCGTACCGGAAAATCTTGAGATCAAAAAAGCGGTATTTACCGAGCTTGATCAAGCGGCGCCAAGCCATTGTTATTTGGCGACCAACACATCGACCATGAGCCCGACAGAGATTGGTTCATTTACACAGCGGCCTGAGAAGGTTATCGCAATGCATTTCTTTAACCCGGTCCATAAGATGCCGCTTGTTGAAATTGTCAGAGGACATGAGACGAGCGATGAAACAGCAGCTGCTGTTAAAGAGGCAGCCGGGCGGATGGGCAAGGAAACAGTCATTGTTAACGAATTTCCTGGCTTCGTGACGAGCCGCATCTCGGCCATGGTCGGAAATGAAGCGTTCTATATGCTGCAGGAAGGCGTAGGTACTCCGGAAGAAATCGATAAAGCGGTCAAACTTGGTCTCAACTATCCGATGGGTCCATTTGAACTCGGCGATTTGGTCGGTCTGGATACACGACTGAACAATTTAAACTATCTGCATCAGACCCTGGGAGAAAAATACCGTCCATGCCCGCTGCTGGTAAAGTATGTGAAGGCGGGAAGGCTTGGACGCAAGACCGGCCGCGGCGTCTATGATTATATGACGGAGAAGGGCGGCGTAACCAAATGAGAGAAGCGGTAATTGTCGATGCCGTAAGGACGCCGATCGGCCGATACAAAGGCGGTTTGAAAAATGTCCGGCCGGATGATCTTGCGAGTATTGCCATTAGGGCGCTGCTGAAGAGGAACCCGAATGTACCAGCCGCAGACATTGAAGAGGTTATACTTGGAAACGCAAATGGAGCTGGAGAGGATAATCGGAATGTAGCTCGCATGGCTGCATTACTGGCTGGACTTCCTGTAGAAGTCGGCGGTACGACGATCAATCGATTGTGCGGTTCTGGTCTTGATGCGGTTATTTATGGAGCAAGGGCAATCATGGCGAATGAGGGGGACATCTTCATTGCCGGCGGAACGGAAAGCATGACGAGAGCACCTTTTGTCATGGCCAAGCCGGATGCAGAGTTTCCGCGCGGTGACATGAAGATGTTTGACACAACGATCGGCTGGCGGTTCATCAATCCGTTCCTTGACGAAAAATATGGCACGGATTCCATGCCTCAGACAGCAGAAAATGTGGCGCAGCGTTATAATATTTCCCGTGAGGCCCAGGACAGCTTTGCGGCACAGAGCCAGCACAGGGCCCAGAAAGCGATTGAATCAGGGCGCTTGAATGAAGAAATCGTTCCAGTGGTCTTAAAAGATAGAAAAGGCAATGAAAGCATTTTTGACAAGGATGAGCATCCTCGACCAGGTACAACGGCTGAAAAATTGTCAGAACTCAAGCCGTTGTTTGCCGGCGGTACGATTACTGCAGGAAATGCTTCCGGCGTGAACGACGGTGCAGCAGTGCTGATGTTGATGAGCGCTGAAAAAGCGAAAGAATTGGGTGTGAAGCCGCTGGCGCGTTATAAGGCTGCTGCTGTGGCGGGACTTGAGCCGTCAGTGATGGGGCTCGGCCCGATTGAAGCGAGCAGAAAAGCGGTGCAGCGGGCCGGCATCACGCTGGATGACCTCGGACTGATCGAGTTGAACGAAGCCTTTGCTTCACAGTCACTGGAGTGCATCAAACAGTTGGAGCTTGATCCTGAAAAAGTAAATGTGAATGGAGGGGCCATCGCTTTTGGACATCCGCTTGGAGCGAGCGGCGCAAGAATTCTTACATCACTGATTCATGAGATGAAGAAGAGAAACGTGCAGCATGGGCTCGCCACGATGTGTATTGGTGTAGGCCAGGGCATCGCTGCCGTCGTTGAAAATATAGAGTAAGGGGAGAATGAAATGCCGGAAGCCATACTTTTTGAGGTAAGAGACCATATTGCTTACGTTACGTTAAACCGTCCGGAAGTGCTCAATTGTTTTAACTACCCCACACTGAAGCGGTTGGGTCAGGTCGTTGAGGAGATCCATCATGATCAAGGCATCCGTGTCGTCATTTTCACAGGAGCAGGAGAAAAGGCATTCAGTGCAGGGGCGGACCTTAAAGAGAGGCGTACTCTGTCGGAAGCGGATGTTAAGCGCAACGTGCGGAAAATCAGGGATGTGTTCTCCAGTATTGAGGCGCTTCCGCAGCCTACGATCGCTGCGATTAACGGCCATGCGTTCGGCGGGGGGTTTGAGCTGGCACTTGCTTGCGATCTCAGAGTTTCTGTTGATTCAGCTTCAATGGGACTCACTGAGCTTAGCTGGGCGATTATTCCGGGTGCAGGCGGCACACAGCGGCTTCCACGGCTGATTGGGCAGGCGAAAGCGATGGAGCTGATTTTGACAGCGAAAAAACTGAGGGCGGATGAAGCCTGGGAATACGGCATTCTGAATAAAACGGTATCGAGAGAAGCGCTCATACCGGTTTGTGAAGAGTATGCAGCGGCCATACTGAAGAACGGGCCGATCGCTGTACAGCAGGCGAAGTACTCCATCAAGCATGGTATGGAAACGGACCTGCAGACAGGGCTTGCGATCGAGGCTAAAGCCTATGAAGTGACCATCCCTACAAAAGACAGAGTGGAGGCGCTGGAAGCCTTCAGTGAAAAAAGGGCTCCTGTTTTTAAAGGGGAGTAGGGCTTGTTCTGCTCAAGCTGTTTTGGTAGGATAAGAGTCATCAAAATTGACAGTAAGCAAATGAGGGACAGTCATGCAAAACAGTTTAAACACGCGTTCAATGATTTTTACGCTGTATGGAGATTACATACGCCATTACGGCAATGAAATATGGATTGGAAGCCTAATCCGTTTACTGGAGGAGTTCGGCCACAACGAACAGGCGGTAAGGGCAGCCATTTCCCGTATGAACAAACAGGGCTGGATCGTGTCGCGAAAGCAGGGGAATAAGAGTTTCTATTACTTGACTCCGCGCGGAGCCAGGCGAATGGATGAGGCAGCCAAACGGATATTCAAGCTTCAGCCTGAGAAGTGGGATGGTACATGGTACATGTTTACGTATACTATTCCGGAAGAAAAGAGAAGCATCAGGGACGAACTAAGAAAAGAATTGGTATGGAGCGGGTTCGGTCTTTTGGCCAACAGCTTCTGGATCTCTCCCAACAACCAGAAGGAGCAGATCAAGCAGATGATGGAGAAATACGAGATTCAGGATTTTGTTCACTTTTTCACGGCGAAATACGAAGGGCCGCATGAAAACGCTCAGCTTGTTAAAGAGTGCTGGGATCTGGCAGAAACCAATCAGAAATATGATGAGTTCATCAAAACGTACTCCCAAAAGTATGTGATTGATAAGAATAAGATCGAAAAAGGCGAGATGACAGATGGCGAGTGTTTTGTGGAACGGACTAAGCTGGTGCATGAATACCGCAAGTTCCTGTTTGTTGATCCCGGGCTTCCTCAGGAACTCCTTCCATCAGACTGGCTCGGTGATTATGCGGCATCCTTATTTGGAGACTATTACAGAACTCTCGCCGGACCTTCCAGCCGGTTTTTTGAAGAGATCTATCAAGAAGGCAATGAACTGAAAAGAGACAAATCCTACAACGCAATGAACCATCCGTTCATCCAGGAACTGTAGATTTGTAAACAAAAGCACTTTCATCCTGAGCGGGAAAGTGCTTTTTTCACCTTTATTTTAGCTCCTTCTTAAACATCTGTCCTTTTTGCTGATACGTTTCAATCGTTATACGGATAATCTCAAGGTCCTTGGCGTTCAACTCCCGGATGACCTGCCCCGGAGCGCCCATCACCATCGTACGGGGCGGAATCTTTTTTCCGGGAGGAATAAGGGCGTTAGCACCTATAAAGGCTTGTTCACCGATCTCAGCGCCATCGAGGATTGTCGCTCCCATGCCGATCAGCGCCCCTTTTCTGACCGTACATCCATGAAGGATCACATTGTGGCCGATTGAAACTTCATCTTCAAGAACGAGAGGATAATGTTCGTATAGATGCAGTGTACAGTTATCCTGGACATTGCACCGGTCCCCGATTGTGATCGGGCCTTCATCCGCGCGAAGGACGCTGTTAAACCAGATGCTGGATTCTTTACCGATTTTGACATCGCCAATGATATGTACGCCAGGCGCTATAAAAGCGCTTTCATCAACTTGCGGCTCTTTTCCGTTAAATGTGTAATTCATAGAATAGATCCTCCCTGTTGTTTTGACTATTGTTATTAAAAGTATAACAGATTCGTAGAAAGGAGTAACAAAATGAACCCTGTATGCAAAATTTTAGGCATCCAATTTCCCATTATCCAAGGAGGGATGGGAAATGTCAGCAACGCACAGCTGACGGCAGCTATCTCGAACGCAGGTGGACTTGGAACGATTGGGGTGGGAACGATGCTTCCTGAAGAAGTGGAAGCGATGATCGTTGAGACGGTTTCGAAAACATCGAAGCCGTTCGCTGTCAATGTCCCACTCACTGTGGCTTCAAATGTAAAAGAAATTTTTCAGCTGATCATTAAGCATTGCGTGCCAGCCGTTGCCTTATCAGCGGGCAATCCGGCTCCTTATATTCCGAAGCTGAAGGAACACGGCATCAAAGTGATCTGTGTGGCCGCTTCCGTCTATCATGCAAAAAAGGCAGAAGACGCAGGAGCCGACCTTATCGTGGCAGAAGGGTATGAGGCAGCAGGTTTGAATTCTCCATTTGAAACGACCACAATGACGCTCATTCCGCAGGTAGCCGACGCGATTAAGGTTCCACTGATTGCAGCTGGAGGCATTGGGGATGGAAGAGGTATCGCTGCCGCGATGATGCTCGGGGCAGACGGCGTGCAGCTCGGAACGAGATTCATAGCGGTTAAGGAGGCGCCTTTCCATCATCGGTATAAAGAAGCGCTCATTAACGCAGATGACCGAGGCACAGTCGTCGTTGGCCGGTCGGTGGGCAGAATCCGGAGATTGATGAAAGCACCTTATGCCGAGAAGCTGCTATCGCGGGAGTCAAAGGGCATTACGCTCGAAGAATTTAATGCATTGACGACGGAAGACCAGCACATTGCTGGTGCTGTAAAGGGGGATTTTGATCGAGGCTTCATCAACAGCGGGCAGATTGCAGGACTCATTCGCGACTTGCCGAGTGCAAGTGAGCTGATACAGAAAATGATGGATGATGCCTGTACGGCAGTGAGCCAAAGGAACAGCGCGCTGTCCCAATGGCAAAAACGGTAAGAGACCTTTAAAAGGAAAAGGATTTATAATATAATTAATTTTGAAAATAGTTTGAAAACTTTTTTCGAGCGTCTGCTGAAGTTAAAGGGGGAAAAGAGAATGAAGAAATGGAAAGGTTTACTCGGTGTATCACTGGCTGGAATGCTTCTGCTTGCAGGCTGTGGAGCAACGAAAGAAACGAGTAGTGAGGAGAAAAGCGGCAAGGAAATCAAGATCGGCGTTACTCAGCTTGTTGAGCATCCATCGCTTGACGCAGCCTACAAAGGCTTTAAAAAAGCCATCGAAGCCAACGGGCTGAAAAATGTAAAATATGACTTCCAAAACGCACAAGGGGATCAGAACAATTCCCAGACGATCGCTAAAAACCTTGTAGGTGAAAAAGTCGATCTTATATTTGCCAACACTACACCAAGTGCCCAGCATGCTCTTAACGCAACACAAGATATCCCGATCGTATTTACCTCCGTAACCGATCCGGTAGGTGCAAAGCTCGTCCAAAGCTTTGACAAGCCAGGGGAAAATATAACGGGAACAACAGATACCCACCCTGATGCCATTCCAAAAACGATAGAGTTCATCGACAAGCAGACCGATGCCAAATCAGTCGGGCTGATTTACAACAAAGGAGAACAAAACTCTGTTGCACAAGTAGACCTTGTGAAAAAAGAGCTGAAGAAATCGAATCTTAAGCCTGTGGAGGCCAGTGTTTCAACCTCTGCAGATGTCAAGCAGGCTGCGGAATCACTGGTAGGACGTGCAGATGTATTCTACATCATTACTGACAATACTGTCGTTTCTGCCCTTGAATCGGTGATCAGTGTATCTGAGGACAAGGATATCCCGATGTTTGCCGGAGAGCTGGATTCTGTCAAACGAGGAGCTTTTGCAGCTTACGGATTCGACTATTATGATATCGGCTATGAAGCCGGGCAGATGGCAGCCAAGATTCTAAAAGGTGAAAAGAAGCCGAGCGAAATCAACGTTCAGTACCCTCAAAAGCTGAAACTCGTCATCAACAAGAAGGCGGCAGAGGCCATGAATGTCCAACTGAAACCTGATTGGGACTCGATGGCTGAATATATAAAGTAAGTCTCGCGTGCTGGGTTTGGCGCACCGTGTTGGCCAAACCCCAGTACGTTTTTTCGATAGAAACGGTTTCTAGGGGAGGAATTCAGATGTTTGCACTCTTTAGCGCTTTGGAATCTGGTGTGATCTATGCCATTATGGCACTTGGTGTTTACCTGTCGTTCCGTATACTCGACTTTCCGGACTTAACGGTAGATGGAAGCTTTGTCACGGGGGCGGCCATATCTGCCGGCTTAATTGTACACGGACAGAGTCCTTTCATCGCCACTCTGGCAGGAATGCTCGCTGGTTTTATCGCAGGGTGTATTACCGGCATTTTACATACAAAAGGGAAAATCAATCCGCTTCTTTCCGGAATCCTAATGATGATCGCTCTTTATTCTATCAATCTCAGGATTATGGAGCAGCGGTCCAATGTGCCCCTATTAGGAGAGGGCACTATCTTTTCTATAACCACTTCCTATTGGCAGAAGCTGGGACTCGACAGCATGCTTAATCAGCTGTTCACAGCGATTGGACTGGGAGATAGTCTGCCGAAAACGTGGGGCATCTTTATTGTTATGGCCATTGTGACCCTGCTTATCAAATGGGCAGCCGATTGGTTCCTGAAAACGGAGATCGGGCTTGCACTCCGGGCAACTGGGGACAACAAGCGCATGATTCGAAGCTTTTCAGCAAACACGGATGGCTTAACGGTTCTGGGCCTCGGATTGTCCAATGCACTGGTCGCTTTTGCGGGGGCTCTCATCGCGCAATACGGCGGATTTGCCGATGTCGGGATGGGAATCGGTATGATTATTATCGGTCTCGCTTCGGTCATCATCGGTGAAGCATTGTTCGGAACGAAATCTATTGCCCGTGCAACGCTTGCTGTTGTATTAGGAGCTGTTGTCTACCGTATCATCATTGCTTTTGCTCTTCAGATCGAATTTTTTGAAACCGGGGATTTGAAGTTGATCACTGCGCTGATCGTAGTCTGTTCTCTCATCCTGCCTAAATTGCTGGAAGCCAGAAAAGAACAGGCAAGAAAAACAAAGAGAAAGCTGACGAACGGCAAGTCAATGGACAGAAAGGGTGAGGAGATTGCTGCATCTAAACTCGGTTCATAAAATTTTTAATGAAGACACCCCTGATGAAAAAATTGGACTTTCCAATATCAATCTGAAACTTGAGCCTGGAGACTTCGTCACGGTTATCGGAAGCAATGGAGCTGGAAAGTCAACCTTAATGAATGTCATTTCGGGCGTCCTGTTTCCTGATGCCGGCGAGATCAGAATCAAAGGAAAAAACATCCTCTCACTGCCTGAACATAAACGGTCCAGGTTTATCGGAAGAGTCTTTCAGGATCCGATGGCTGGAACCGCACCGACAATGACAATCGAGGAAAATCTGGCGATGGCTTATGCACGAAATAAAAGAAGAACCCTTAGACGGGGCATTACAAAAAGATCGAGGGATTTCTTTCAAGAAGCGGTAAAGTCTCTTCACCTCGGGCTGGAAAACCGCTTTACTGCCAAGGTCGGCCTGTTATCAGGCGGTGAACGGCAGGCGTTATCGTTGCTGATGGCAACCTTTACAGAGCCGGATATCCTTTTGCTGGACGAGCATACAGCTGCATTGGATCCTTCCCGTGCAGCATTGATCACAAAATTAACAAAAGAGATCGTGGCTGAACATGGCCTCACCACAATGATGGTCACTCATAACATGCAGCAGGCCATTGATCTTGGAAACCGGCTGATTATGATGGATAAAGGCCAGATCATCCTGGATGTTGATGAAGTCAACAAAAGGTCTTTAACCGTTGAAAGTCTTCTTAATGAGTTTCAGCGCATACGGGGAGAAAAGATGGCAAGCGACAGGGCGCTTCTCTCTTAATTCTTCTGGAAAAACAAAAGCTGTGTTCCAACCGGAACACAGCTTTTATTCGTTTTGGGGGCGTTGGTTGGAGGAGCTTTTGAGCCAGGAGCGAATTCCTCTTCCTCATAAGGCTCATCCGCAAAACGAGGGATGACATGGATGGGCATGGGGGATATGCTGGCCGCCGACTTCACCGCAGTTCCATCCGATATTGAAGCCATCCGGTTTCAATCGGCGGTGAACGTATTTCTTGGCATCGGCCAGAAGGCTGTAAGTATCATTCCATTCTTCCTGTGTCAGATCAAACACAGACGGCCGGTGAGCTTTAGGAATGATCAATCCGCTTCCTTCAAGGATCAATTGATGCTGCGGGCTTTGAATATAAAGACACGTTGTGTTTTCTAAGACAATCTGCTGATCATCCAGATCGAACGGCTGGCATAATAGACATTTGTCCATATTTTTTCACTCCTTCGAACTTCACTTTTTCACAGTCCTGATATTTTGTATAGATTTGAAATCTTCAGGCTATTCATTGACCGATTATTCAACACAATGATATTATTACGTTAAGAAAACGTTATATGATTATCGTGCATGAGGGCATGGGCCATTAGCTGGAATATGTCCTCATTGTCTGCGGTCATACAAATGCTTGTAACTACTAAGAGGTGATTTCATGAAACCAGGGATGAAAATCGGTGATACAGCAACCATTACGGCTGTTGTTACGCCTGATATGTTTGCGCAGTTCGAAGGAAAACTTGTTCATCGCGCTTACTCGACCGTATCAATGGTTTATCATATGGAGTGGGCTGCGAGACAAATTATTCTGCCTTACCTCGAAGAAGATGAGGAAGGAATCGGCGGAGGGATCAAAGCTTCGCATCTTGCCCCTACACCTGAAGGAATGAAACTTGAGATAACGGCAACTCTTACAGAACTGAAAGGAAGAGCAGTCATCTGCAAAGTCGAAGTAAGAAATGAGAAAGCAACAGTAGGAGAGGGAGAGGTGACACAATACATTCTTCCAAAAGAAAAAATTTCTCAGAGGCTGCATGAAATGACCATCTGAACACCATAAAATGAAAGCGCTTACTTTAAAGCGACAAAGAGATAAAGGATTACCGAGGGGGAAGAAATCATGTTTGAAAAGATATCACAGCATGAACAGGTGGTATTCTGCAACGATCCATCCACCGGCTTGAAGGCGATCATCGCAATACATAACACCACGCTTGGGCCGGCGCTCGGAGGCTGCAGGATGCGTCCGTACAAATCGACGGATGAAGCACTCGAAGATGTACTCCGGCTTTCTAAGGGAATGACATATAAGTGTGCCGGAGCTGACGTGGATTTTGGGGGAGGTAAGTCGGTGATCATTGGTGATCCGACGACAGATAAATCCCCGGCACTGTTCCGTGCGTTTGGACAATTCGTGGACTCGTTGAACGGACGTTTTTTTACAGGCACAGACATGGGAACGACACCATATGATTTTGTGCATGCCTTGAAAGAAACCTCTTGTATCGTCGGCGTACCGGATGAATATGGCGGCAGCGGAGATTCGTCGGTTCCTACCGCACAGGGTGTCATATACGGACTGAGAGCAACCCTTCAGGCGCTGTATGGCTCAGAAGATCTTTCCGGAATGTCTTACAGCATTCAGGGGCTCGGGAAAGTGGGCTATAAGGTAGCGGAGCATCTGGTCGCAGCTGGTGCTCATGTGTATGTTACCGATATTAATCAGGAGGCGCTGAAGAACATCGTGGAGCAGTCAGAGCTTCTTCCTGGAACAGTGCAAATTGTTGGGGGCAATGAGATCTACGGAGTGGATGCGGATATATTTGTTCCATGTGCGCTCGGAGGTGTGGTTAATGACGAAACCATCGACAGGCTCAAGGTCAAAGCGGTTGTGGGAAGTGCGAATAATCAGCTGCTCGAAGATAAGCATGGAATCTATCTTCAGCAGAAAGGAATTCTTTACGGGCCTGATTATATCGTGAACGCCGGCGGGCTTATTCAGGTTGCTGATGAGCTCTACGGGCCGAATAGGGACCGGGTGCTGAACCAGACAAGAGCCATCTATGATTCTCTTCTGGCAATCTATAAACAGAGCAAGGAACAGAATCTATCTACGATGGAAGCCGCCAACCGCTTCTGTGAGGACAGGATTGAACACCGTAAGAGGCGAAACAGTTTCTTTTCCCATGATACAAGGCCGAAATGGAAGGTCCGGCATTAATATGGAGTCTATTAAAGGGGGAGTTAATGTGGAAAGTCAATTTCCGAAGAAGCAAATTTTAAACGAAGACGGAAAGCTGGCAGATGATTCATATAAAATCAGACTGACAGAAGAGCTTGTGAAAAGCCTCTACACAAAAATGCTGAGAGCCCGCCTCTTTGACCGCAAAGGAGTAAATCTTCAGCGGCAAGGCCGTATTGGAACATATGTGCCGTTTGAAGGCCAGGAAGCGGCGCAGATCGGCAGTGCCATGGCGATGGGAGAAGGAGACTGGATGTTCCCTACCTACCGTGACCACGGGGCGACATTAACGTTCGGACACTCTGTAAAGAATGTGCTTCTCTATTGGAAAGGCCGTCAGGAAGGCTGTATTCCACCCGCTGGAAAGAACATTTTTCCACCTGCCGTGCCAATTGCTTCCCAGCTTCTTCATGCTGCCGGGACCGCATGGGCTGAAAAGATGAAAGGAACAGACCGCGCCTCCATCGTTTACTTTGGAGACGGAGCGACCTCGGAGGGAGATTTTCATGAGGGCCTTAACTTTGCGAGTGTTTTTAATCTTCCTGTAGTCTTTTTCAACCAGAATAACGGTTTTGCGATCTCCGTTCCAATAGAAAAGCAAATGAAGGCGAAGACTATCGCCCAAAAAGCGCTCGGCTATGATATTGAAGGTATAAGACTGGATGGCAATGATGTATTTTCAGTGTACTTCCATACAAAAGCAGCCATAGACAAGGCAAGGGCCGGAGGAGGACCGACTCTAATTGAAGCGGTGACCTGGAGGTATGGTGCCCATACGACTGCCGATGACCCGTCCAAATACAGAGATCAAAACGAGAGTCTGATCCGGCGTGAAACGACCGATCCTCTCATCCGGCTGGAGAAGTATATGAAGCTGGAGAACATGTGGGATACCCAGTGGTCAGCAGATCTTGAAAAAGAATTAACAGCGGAAATCGAGGCGGCTGTAAAAGAGATGGAAAACGAACGGCCGCCGCACGTCAATGATATGTTTGACCATGTATTTGCAGAAAATCCATGGACGATCAATGACCAAAAAGAAGCCTATGCGCTTATGAGGGGGGAGTAAGATGACGACAGCAGTTGAAACGAAAAAGCTGACACTTGTTCAGGCAGTAACGGACGGACTTCGAACGATGATGAAGGAACATGAAAACGTGATTGTTCTAGGTGAGGATGTAGGGCGGAACGGAGGAGTGTTCCGTGCCACTGACGGATTGATGGATGAGTTTGGCGAAAAGCGGATCATTGACACGCCGCTGGCCGAATCAGGCATCATAGGGACATCCATCGGGCTTGCGATGAACGGCTTCCGCCCTGTGGCAGAAATGCAGTTCCTGGGATTTATCTATCCAGCCTTCAACCAGATTATGACCCATGCTTCAAGGATCAGAGCCAGAACACTCGGTGCATTTACCGTCCCGATGGTTATCCGTGCACCGTTCGGAGCGGGGGTGCGCGCGCCTGAAATTCACTCTGATTCGGTGGAAGCTCTGTTCACTCACATGCCGGGAATTAAAGTGGTAGTTCCTTCAAACGCCTATGATGCCAAGGGGCTGCTGATCGCGAGCATTGAGGATCCGGACCCGGTGCTGTTCCTTGAGCCGATGAGATGCTACAGGAGCTCCAAAATGGAGGTGCCCGAAGGAAAGTACACGGTTGAAATCGGGAAGGGAAGTGTTCTGAAAGAAGGAGAACACGTCACGGTCTTGACCTATGGAGCGATGGTTGACCCAGTGTTAAAAGCAGCAGAGCAAGCGGAAAAGCATGGTATACATGTGGAAGTTATTGATTTGCGTACCCTTTATCCGCTAGATAAAGATCTCATTGCACAAAGCGTCCAAAAGACAGGCAGAGTGGTCATCGTGCACGAGGCGCCGTCTACTGGAGGGCTTGGGGATACGCTTGTCTCTTTGATCAATGACACTTCATTCCTTTACATGAAAGCGCCTGTGGAGCGTGTTACAGGTTTTGATACACCAGTTCCGATGTTTGCACTCGAAGATCATTATCTGCCTGACACGGCCAGGGTGACATCAGCAATTCATAAGGTGATTAACTTTTAGGAGGCTGTAAAAATGGTTGAAGTAAAATTGCATGATATAGGCGAAGGAATGCATGAGGGAGAAATCATCCATTTCTTTGTAAAACCCGGTGACACGGTTTCCATTGACCAGCCTCTTGTTGAAGTCCAAACAGACAAAGTGACGGCAGAGCTTCCATCACCGATCGCCGGCAAAGTGGCCGACATCCTTGTAAAGGAAGGAGAAACGGTCACTGTCGGTACCGTTCTGCTTACGCTGCAAGGAGAAGGGGCGGTTCAAGAGGCTAAAAAAGAGATGAACTCACCGCAGGACGTGCAGAACATGACGCCCCAGAACTCTGAACGGGAAGCATCTCTCGCGACGCTGACTAAACGGGTGCTGGCTGCACCATACACCCGGAAAATCGCAAGAGAGCAGGGCATTGACATCGAGCAGGTAACGGGCACGGGGCCGGCAGGAAGAATTACTGAGGAAGATGTACTCTCATTTGCAAAACAAAGAACAGAACCCAAATCAGACGAGCAGCCAGCAGCTGCTAAGCCCGCTCTCAAACAGAAGAAAGAAAGTAGTATACCTGCGGAAGCAGATACCATTCCATTTAGAGGACGCAGAAAGCAAATAGCAAAAAAGATGACACAATCGCTGTTCACGATCCCGCATGTCACCCATTTTGAGGAAGTGGATATGACGAATTTGCTTGAATTGAAAAAACAGATGAAAAGTCTTGATCCTCTTAATAACAAGGGCTTTAATGTTTCAGTCGCCGCATTTTTTGTAAAAGCGATTCAGCTTGCTCTTCAGGATTTCCCGATTTTCAACAGTAAACTGGATGAAGAACATGAAGTCATCCGACTTGAGAAGGAAATAAATATCGGGATCGCCACAGATGCTGAGGACGGCTTGATCGTACCGGTAATCAGGAATGTTGAACGCAGAAACATTAAAGACATTAATTCTGATATGAAAGTTAAGATATCGAAGGCGAAAGAAGGCGGGCTCACAAGAGAAGAGATGACGGGCGGCACCTTTACGATCTCCAATGTCGGGCCGCTGGGAAGCATGGGTGCAACCCCGATCATCAATCATCCCGAAGTGGCTTTAATAGCTTTTCATAAAACGAAGAAAATGCCTGTGATCATTCAAGACGAGATCCAAATCAGATCGATGATGAATCTTTCAATGTCGTTTGATCACCGTGTTGCTGACGGGGCGACCGCAGTACAATTTACAAATCGTTTCAAAGAGCTGATTGAAAATCCTTCTGTCATGGTATTGGAGCTGATATAAATGGTCGTTGGAGAATTTACTCAAAAGCGGCAGCTGATCATAGCCGGCGGCGGGCCTGGGGGCTATAATGCAGCCATTCGGGCGGCACAGCTCGGCATGGAAGTCACCATCATTGAAAAAGATAAGCTGGGCGGTGTCTGCCTGAATACGGGGTGCATTCCCTCGAAGACATTGACGCACGCGGCTGCGGCTTATGCTTCACTTCCTCACTTGAACGAGATGGGTATCCAGACAGGCGCGCCTGGATTTGAACTGCAAAATTTTAAAGAGTATCAGCAAAAAACAGTATCTGCTCTGCAAAAAGGGGTAGAAGCCCTTTGCAAAGCGAACAAAATCGAAGTGATCAAAGGTACAGCTACCTTTATGTCGGAAAACCGGATCGGTGTGGATTCCGGCCATCATTATGAGATGTATGAGTATGAGAGTGCGATCATTGCCGTTGGAGCTTCTCCTGTAATGCCGGAGGGAATTGCTCCGGTGGAAGGAAAGATCATCAGCGCCAATGATCTGCCGACCCTTCATGAGCTTCCGGAGCATCTTGTGGTCAGCGGATCAGATTACATTTCGCTTGAAACGGCAGTTGCTTATCGGAACCTGGGATCTAATGTGTCAATCTTCTGTATGGACGATACGTTTGGACTCGATGAAACGGTAGCTAAAGAGCTGCACCGTGTTCTAAAAAAATTGAAGATAAAGGTATTCAAAAACAGCACGTTGCTTGAAGCTTGTTCATATGAAAGCCATGTCGCCATTACCGTTCAAACCGATCAGGAAAAACTGACGCTTGAGGGGAGCCACCTGCTTATTTCCGGTCAATACAAGCCAAACACGCAAGGCCTTGGATTGGATTTTTTAAAGATGAGCACCGATGACCAAGGATTCATCGTCATAAATGAATATGGCGAAACAAGTGTGAAGGGCATCTATGCTGTTGGTGACTGCACGATCGGCATAAAGCTTGCCAGCAAGGCGATCAAGCAAGGAAAGGTAGCCGCTGAACGTATCAGCGGCATGAACTCAACCTTTAACCTGGCACTTGTGCCCCTTGTTATCCATACTGTTCCTCCGATTGCCTCAGTCGGGATGACAGAAGGAGAAGCAAAGCAGGAGGGATACAAGGTGAAGACCGGCCAGTTTGCAATGGGCGGAAACGGGTTTGCCGGTCTTGCCGGACAAAAGGAAGGCCTGACCAAATTGGTGATGGATGAAGAGAACGAGCTCATTCTAGGTGTTCATATGATGGGTGCCGGAGCTGCAGAGTTAATACAGTCAGGCACAACAGCCCTTGAAATGGTAGCCAGAGAGGAAGACCTCGCTTATCCTGTTTACGCCCATCCATCATTAAGTGAAGCATGGCTTGAGGCGGTCGAGAACGCATCGGGAAAAGCGATCCATATACCGCCTTCGCGTAAAAAGGCAGCGACCCGGAAAACAACCTTCCACGTCTAAGGAAGGTTGTTTTTTCATTATGGGTAATAAATGATCATGATTAGTTTTGCAGGGCCCCTTCCCTGATTCTTATAAACATGGACGTAGTCTGCAGCAAAACGGATGTTTTGACCTGAAGACAATTGGAAGTCCTCCCGATGAACCGTTAATGAGAGGGATCCCTCTTGCAAGAGTAGGTATTCCTCCACCCCAGGGGCATGTGGTTCAGAGGTATAATGGCATCCAGGAAGAAGCTCCACAGCATAAATCTCAAATGACTTTTTAGGTTCTATCGGAAAAAGAGGGGAGACAAGGAATGTTCCATCCTGGTTTGCAATGGGTACGACATCCGCAGTGTTCACTTCTTTTATCGCTGGCTGATTTTCCTCCAGAAAGGAACTGAATGATACGCCTAATCCATTTGCGATTTTCCACAGTGTACTAACGGTAGGGTTGGATTCTCCCCGTTCAATCTGGCTTAGCATCGGTTTTGAAACTCCTGTTGCTTTAGCTGCTTGATCGAGGCTCCAGTTCTTTTGTCCTCTCATGGCTTTTAATCTTCTGCCAATGACTTCATTCAAATTCATACAAAAAATCCCCTTGTCGTTTTATATCATATAACATACAATATGTATAATATAACATACAAATGGTTAAGGAAGCTACTTAAGGAGTGTTCGACATGATGCTGCCATTCCCTGCTGAAGAAAAGGAAAGCCATCCATTTCTTACTGGTGTTCAAGCAGGTCTTTCCATTGCGATAGGGTATTTGCCCGTGGCTTTTACCTATGGCCTGCTGGCCAAGTCCAGCGGCTTGTCGTTGGTTGAAACCGTAGGCATGAGTATGATCGTCTTTGCCGGTGCATCCCAGTACATTGCTCTTTCCATGATCGAAGCTGGGACTGGGGCTTTTGAAATTATCATTACTGCGTTTATTATGAACATCCGCCACTTGCTGATGAGCGCTTCATTAAACGAAAGAATGTCCGAGGACGCGAAGTGGATTAAAGCGGTTTACGGTTTTTTGATTACGGACGAGACGTTTTCAGTAGCAGCTACACGTACAGAAAAAAAGCTGCGTTCTGCCTTTATGCTTGGCCTGGGCTTGATCGCCTATGGAAGCTGGGTCATCAATTCTGGCGTTGGCTTTTTAATTGGATCGGGCCTTCCTGAAACCGTCCAAAATGGCATGGCTGTAGCTCTATATGCGATGTTTATCGGATTACTGGTTCCCTCTGCCAAAAAATCGCGAAAAGTCATTGCATTGGCTGGAACCGCCGCCTTTTTAAACTCTCTTTTTTCTCTGTATGACCCGCTGTCAGGCGGTTGGGGAATCATTTTATCTACACTTATATCTGCCGTAGCTATTGAATTTTTTGTGACGGAGGAGAATGTTTATGGAGAGTAGCTTGCTTTGGATGATTGCTGGTATGGGAGTTGTTACATATCTTCCGAGGGTTTTGCCTCTTGTCCTCATCAATGCAGACCGGATTCCTCCAAGACTGCAGCGGATACTGAAAAATGTTCCTTTCGCTATACTCGGGGCATTGATTTTTCCTGGAATATTGCATATTAACGAGGATAGCATGTGGTTTGGATTACTCGGTGCCTGTGTTGCAGGAGCCGCTGCCTATCTAAATTGGAACATCATTTTAGTGGTATTAAGCTCTGTGGCTGCTTTAAGCCTTTGTTCCTTCTTTATGAACTGAAAATTGTTCTTATCGCAATCGATGTATGTTAGGATGGGTATCCAATAGACAGGAGGCGAATAGTATTGTTTACACCTTTTTCGATTTGCTGCGATTGGATTGTTTTTCAACAGACGCTTTATCGCTTATACTTTTTCAATCACTAGAAGTTGTTCAAGCGTTCATCGATGTGTTTACAGGTTTTTTTCATAACGATTAATGGGTAAAGAGCTATAGTGCTCCTTTTTAGAAAAAGAGCTAACAAAGCTCTTTCTTACAAAAAGGGCTTTGTTAGCTCTTTTTTTTATTACCGTAAATGCGCTTGCGCTTTTGTTAAGAGTTAAGGTAATGTATTGGAAAAAAGGGGTACACTGAAAAAAGGAAAGACAGAGATAAAGGATGATGAGAGTGAAACTGATAGCCATAGATATGGATGGAACACTAGTAAGCAAGCAATTGAAAGTCACCAAAGCGAATAAAGAAGCCATTGAAAAGGCCAGGGAAGAAGGTCATATGGTGGTCATTGCTACAGGACGTTCATTTGATGAAGCAAGGTACACATTGAGTGAAGCAGAGCTGTATCTTCCTTTGATCTGTGTGAACGGGGCTGAGATTCGTTCGGATAATTGGGAAAAGGTAACAAGCATCCCTATCCCGTCCAAGCAATATTTTGATATTGAAAAGGCGCTCCGGGCGAACGATATCTATTATGAAGTGTATACGAGCGAGGGAACCTACACCGATAACCGTGAAAAAGCGTTTAAAGTCATGAAAGACATCGTTCTGACATCCAATCCTGAAGCCACTGAAGACGATGTTCATAAAGCGGCTTTGAGGCGATTTAAATTGGGAACCGTAAATTTTATCAGCGATTACGACATGTTGATGGAAAAAGAGGGTCTTGAAGTTTACAAGGTTTTGGCTTTTTCCAGCGAACAGGAAAAGATCGCAAACTCGGTGGACATGCTAAGAAAAATTGATCATCTGGCTGTCAGTTCATCCGCAAATAACAACCTTGAGATTACGAATGCGGATGCTCAAAAAGGAGTGGCCCTTGAGAAATTTTCCAAACTGCACAATATCAGCCTGAAAGATACGATGGCGATCGGCGACAATTATAATGATGTATCCATGCTTGAAAAAGCGGGCATCAGCGTTGCCATGGGGAATGCTTACGATGAAATTAAACAAATCGCTAAGCATGTGACCAAAACAAATGATGAGAGCGGAGTGGCCTATGCGATCGAAAATTATTTAGAAGAAAAGAAGGGGCTGTCCAGAAAGTC